>JAIWAJ010000144.1:0-4158 GCA_048634435.1 Methanosarcinales archaeon | reverse complement strand
CAATATAGATATCTTTAAGGGATTTTATTATACTGGACCAGATGCTCATAAGGTGTAGGTTTGCTGTTGAATTTTATATATGACACCCTTTTATGAAATACACCGGATAAAACAAATATTGAGATTAGCAATACTCAGAAGGTTTTTAAATTTATTCATACTCAGTAATGTGTTGTTAATGTGTCATGAATACACAGGTGATATTTATGGGTGTAGTATATCAGGCAGCGAAAATGGGTGGAATATGTCTCCTCGAAAAACCCGATTCAGATAGTCTTTATGTTATTGTTTATTCTTTGGAGCGACCTGTTGAAGCATATTTCTGTGAAATAACAAATCTTGCGAATATGTTAGGAAAAGTTGTTGAAGCAAATTATGATGATGGTTTCGTAAGTCAAAAAAGGAAGTCAGATATGGACAAAGCAGAGTTTGTGCAACTCCCTGATGTGTTAGGATCAGTTGTTCAAAGCGGTCAGATTACAGATATTACCGAAGAAGATTTTAATACTGTAAAAAATAATTGCTACAGGCCTAAAGAACCTTGAAGCCAACCTTTTCCTGCGTCATACGCCTGCGCCAGAGAAACAGGCGATGTCAATAAAAAATATCACGGAGGGTCGCATGGTGCAGATGAGTTTAGGGTTTAGTACCCTGAACTTTGATTATGCGCTAAAGAAGCGCTTAATCGCATATTTCTCATCTGCACGATGCTTCACTTCTAACTTCTATATCATGGAAGGTATAGATAGATTCTCCTGTGAGTATATAAACTCTGTGAATCGGCACCATGCCAAAAGAACCGCAATTATCACAAAACCAGACACATCAAAACAATCCTCCGCACACAACCACCTGCCGATAGAAATCCTTCAAATATATAAAATCTTTTTCTTGTAATAAACACATGAATTTTAAAGTGATATTCCGCGACATCGGCACAGTACTCAAATACATAAGCCCTGTCTTTCTTTTACCAATAATCCCAGCTCTAATCTACAATGAACATTTCACAATAATATACTTCCTTCTCACTGCATTGCCCATGTTCGCAATCGGCGCAATTTTCGAAAACATTTTTGCAACAGATGAAAAGACGGCCCTGAAAGAAGGCCTGTTAACTGTATCCCTTATATGGCTTTTTATCACATTGTTAGCCACGATTCCATACATCGGCATCACAAAAATATCCCTCCTTCCTGCAACATTCGAGACAATGGCTGCATGGACCACCTCAGGATTCAGTCTCCTGACCCCCGAAGATCTTCCAAAGACAATGCTTTTCTACAGGAGCATCCAGCAGTGGTTCGGTGGAGTCGGGATAATTGTCCTTGCACTTGCAGGTCTCTTCAAAACCGGCGCAAGCCTTTATTATGCAGAAGCGCGCACAGAAAAAATAAAGCCAAACATCCTGAGCACAATAAAAATGATCTGGTGGATATATGTCCTCTACACATTTGCAGGAGTGGCATTATTAACTGCTGCCGGCATGACACCCTTTGATGCAGTCAACCACAGCATGACAGCGATTGCCACAGCAGGCCTTTCCACACACTCAGAAAGCATAGGATATTACAATAATCCGCATATAGAACTTATAATCATTCTCATGATGATTACAGGATCCATTCCTTTTCTCTGCCACTACAACCTCCTCACAGGAAACACCAAAATCTTTAGAGACGTTTTCGTACGGTCCCTTATCGTAATGATATTCATCAGCACCCTCCTTGTTTTAAAAGAGCGCGGCATAAGAACAGGGCTGTTCACAGCAGTTTCCGCAATATCAAGCACCGGCTATAATCTTGACACAATCGGAAACTGGCCAGACTTTTCGTTTTTTGTCCTGATAATACTTATGCTCGTCGGCGGCTGCGCTGGTTCCACTGTCTCAGGAATCAAAATAAACAGGATAGTCATTGTCCTAAAATCTCTCATGTGGTCAGTAAACCGCATAAGAAATCCAAGGCAGATATTCTCAAGAAAAATAGGTCAGGTAAGCTATCCCAGTAGAGTGGTAGTTGAAATATTCAAATTCATATTATTATATTTCATATTTGTAATGCTGGGCATTTTCATATTCCTGCATGAAGGATATGAACTAAACCACTCAATATTTCAGTCAGTATCTGCCATTGGCAATAGCGGCCTTTCCGTGGTCTCTGAGTACACTCCTTTAAGTATGATTACAGCCATATTACTTATGTGGATAGGAAGGCTCGAAATATGGGCAGTAATAACCCTGTTCGGTTATTTTGCGATTAAATCAAAGCTCTGAGGTGATATAATGAACATAATTATAGCAGGTGGAGGTAAAATCGGGTTGTTTCTTGCAGAAACACTTGCAGCACACAAGCAGGACGTAATAATCATAGAAGAAGACAAGGAAAAATGTCAGGAAATCGCAGACGATTTCAACGGTCTCGTCATAAACGGCGACGCCACACACATCGATGTTCTGGAAGAAGCAAAGATTGAAAAGGCAGACTTTTTCGTGGCAGTTACATCAAGCGAAGAAGTCAACCTCTTAAGCTGCCTACTTGCAAAAGAGGTCTGCAATGCCAAGACACTTGCAAGAATAATAAATCCTGCTTACGAAAAAGTATTTAAGAAAGTAGGCATAGACATTGTCATGTCTCCGGAGGTTGCCATGGCATCCCGCCTCGAAACAATGATAATTGAGCCGGACGTAGTAGACATTGCCATGATTCACAGGGGCAATATTGAGATGCTTGAATTTACAGTAAGCGAAAAATCAAAAGCACTTGGAAAATCCGTAAAGGACCTGGAAAAGCCCAAAGGCGCCATAATCGTTGCCGTAAAAGAAGGCAATGAATTCACAATACCCGGCGTCCATACCATCCTTAAACAGGGAGATGAAGTTATAGTGATAGTCAAAAAAGATCTTGAGAACCAGGTAAGAAAGATGTTTGAAGAATGAGAAAGTAAATAATGTTATCTGATTTTTATCCTACCTTTTATCCATCGCTTTTTTTATGCGCTCCTGTGCGATAATCAGACCTGCCTCTCTTGGTGTTATGCCTTTTTCTTTGGCTGTCTCGAGCATTATTTTGCAGTTTGCCCTGATTTTTTCTTCTGTCATTTTGAATGCATCTTTGCTGCTGCCGCCAATGTGTTCTGTGTAGGATGATATTACTCCGCCTGCGTTGCATACGCAGTCAGGTATGACCAGTATTTTCCTGTTGTGGAGTATTTTTTCTGCTTCTTTTGTCATGGGGATGTTTGCGGCTTCTGCCACTATTTTTGCTTTTATCCTGTCTACGTTTTTGTCTGTTATGACATCCGGCCTTGCGCCCGGCACCAGCACGTCAACTTCAAGTTCAAATAATTTTGATTGCGCGATTTTTTTTGCATCCCCGTAACTGCCTACTTTCCTGGTTTTGTTCTTGATTTTTATCAGTTCAGGTATGTTTAGGCCTTTCGGATTGTATATTGCTCCTTTTGAGTCTGATACTGCTACTATTTTTGCGCCTTTTTCATGCAGGAATTTTGCTGTGAACTGACCCACGTTACCAAATCCTTCGATTGCAACTGTTGTATTGACGACATCCATGTTGAGATGGTCAAGGGCAACCAGTATTGAATGGAAAACACCGAAGCCTGTGGAGCCGAGCTCATGGGGGAGGCCCTGCATGTCAAGAGGTTTTCCTGTGCATGATTTGGGGGAACCGTTTGCGTTCGCGAATGTTTTCATCTCGTTTTCGCCCATGTTCATGTCAGGGGCGGCTATATACTGGTCTGGTGCTTCCTGTTTTAGCGCTCTTGAGAAGGCAGCGACTATTTCCTGCTTGTTTTCCGCTTTCGGGTCTGCTATTATGCCTGATTTCCCGCCGCCGAATGGAAGGTCGGCGAGTGCGCATTTCCATGTCATTGTGCGCGCAAGCCTGAAGACTTCTTCCAGGGTTACATCAGATCCAAGCCTGATGCCGCCTTTGGCTGGCCCGAGGGCAGTATTATCAATTACTGTAAATCCTTTCATGCCTGTTTTGGGGTCATAGACCATTACAATCTTTTGTGGGCCCCATTTGTCATATTCTACCATAAAATCACCAACTGTATCAATTAAAGACCGTTCTTGAACAGTAAGTATTATTAAACTTGCGGGTGCCTGCAGAAGAAAAGGAAAGGTTTATAAACTTT
>JAIWAJ010000143.1:0-4085 GCA_048634435.1 Methanosarcinales archaeon | reverse complement strand
AATAATTTTTTATATCTACCATATGAGAAGTATTTTTGTTTTTTTGTTTTTTATAATATTTATTTCCGGGTGTGCCCAGATGAGAGATTATGTAGGGGTAAAGGAAGGAGCTTTTGGCTTTGATATTAAGAGAAGTTTTGATACCGGCGTAGATAAAAAAAATTATTACATAGTTAAAGCAGGAGTGGATTTAGTTATTAATGATACAGATAATGAGATTATTACAGATAATGAAATTATAATGCACAAGAGAATCGTGAGAATCTGTTTTACATCTATCGAAATTTTCATAGATGTTTATCGGTGTTTGGCATATATATATTTGCACTATGTGATTATTTCTCCCATTGCCGCAAGCCTCAGCCTGGGTGATGAGTTGTCTGCAAGGATTATCTTATCACCTTTATCTATTGCAAATGGTTTTTGTGATTCAACAGTCATTGCCCCGGATGATATCTCTTTTATTGTAACTTCCCGAAACTGCATGCCTATGGACAGGTGGAGTTTCATAGCGGTCTTTATTCCGCTTTTGTAGAAAGGGCATTTTGTGTATTTTATCTCAAATAGGTTCAGGCTTTTTACATTATTGCCTGTCAGTACAGTTCCGCGCTCAAGGTCGCTCACATCCAGACCCTTCAGGCACAGCCCGACTCTTGAAGAAGCAGTTGCACCATCCACAGTCTTGCTCTGCATCTGGATTGATTTGACCATGACTTCTTTTTGTGCAGGCATTGCTTTTAGTTTGTCATAAGGTTTTATTGTTCCGGATCTCAGGAACCCGAGCGCAACAGTCCCGACACTTTTTACCTGGAACGAGTGATCGATTATGATTTTTGTTGGTTTGCCCGGCGGCGATGCACTGAAATTCTCAAGCGCCCCCATGATTTCCTCCTGGCTGGTTTTCTTATACTCAAGTGTAGTCTGCTTAAAGATAGCATCCAGCTGCTCTTCGTCTACAGGATTTTTAATGACTATAAGCCCGTTTTTGATATCCAGCGCATCCAGCACAAGCAGGGTCTCACCAAGCTCTTTAGTTATTTCTTCAATGACGATGACAGCGCAGTCGATTACCTGCGCCACCTGAAGAAGGGCTGAAAACTTTTCAGGATAGGAGTGCGGGACGAGGAATGTGTAGATGCAGTCTGCTGTTTTTCTGTTAAACAGGGTTATGTCGCTTGCAGTGCCTTTTTTCGCAAGCTCGGCAGCAAGGCCGGTATCTGTGAATATGCCGACACTTAAAGATTTCATGCATTTTGTTGTGCGCTGAATCTTTTTATTTTCAACGAAGTTGAAAGGCTTAAGACCCCCCAACAAAGCCAATGTCTTATGATCTTCAACGGAGTTGAAGAGCTTCGAATGCTAATGAGATGATTTTCAATCCCGAAGGGATTGAATGGCTTCGAACGCCAGTGAGATGATCTTCAACGGAGTTGAAGAGCTTCGAATGCTAATGAGATGATTTTCAATTCCCGAAGGGATTGAAAAGCTTAAGATTCTCCAACAAAACCAATATCTTATGATATTCAACGAAGTTCAAAGCATTTATAATATTTACCAACTATTCCAGATACTTATGAAGCAGAAACTTAAATCGCTTTTCAGTGAGCAGGAATTGATTTTGAATTCCGGCATGGTCTTTGGCGCAAGCTTTGTTGGCGCCATTTTCATGTTTGTATCGAATCTTGTATTGTCGCGCGCTTTCGGACCTGAGGTTTTTGGGAACTATAAAACGATTATTGGGTTGTTTATGTTTATTCCGGCGCTCATTGATTTCGGCGCCGCTCCCACGCTAACGAAGTATATTGCTGAATTTTCAGCAAAAAAAGAGTCCGGCAAGATAAACAAGCTGATAAGGTTCTTTCTGAAGATAAAAGGATTCTCGATTGTATCTGTGGTACTGGTAATATATGTGTTCAGGGATGCGTTTGCGCATATGTTTCTGAAAGATGAAGCGCTTTCAATCCTGATTATCCCGGGGCTGATACTGTCATTATTCATCTTACTGGAACTTTCAAAATCAATAATTGCCGGATTCCAGAATTTCAAGTTGTTTAGTTTCTCCAATTTTTTGACTACTGCTTCTATTGGTATTTTCACAATAGGGCTTGGCTACTATTATGGCATCTACTATGCCATCCTCGGGTGGGCTTTGGGGTATTTGGTTGGGAACCTGCCGAATATCTGGTATATCCTGCACAGGAGATTTCTGCAGAGAAATACAGCAGGATTGGACATCAGGCGCATATTTAGGACATACAGTGTTCCCATGTGGAGCATGTACCTTCTGAACTCATCAAACCTACTCATTATACCGTTGTTGAGTTTATTCTTTGCGCAGAAACTGATTGGATATTATGGTTTTGCATGGATATTTTACAGCGGAATAATGCTTGTACCGATGGCATTTGCGCAAGTGTTGTTTCCGAAAGTCAGTGAACTGGATGGAAAAAGAAAGTATAATAAAGCTAAAACAGCGCTCAAGAAAGTGTTTGCGCTATATACACTGATAGCAATTCCCGGCATTATTGGAGCAATGTCTCTTTCAGAATTCATTGTAAATTTGATAGCGCCTGCATATTTGCCCGGAATTATGATATTTAAAACGTTAATTTGTTTTGGTTTAATATCCGGATATGCCTTTATATATGAAAACTATTTGAGTGCATTGGGTCAAATAAAAAGCTACGCAAAATTACTAATAATACACAATGTTGCTTTGTTATCTATTAGTTTTGTAAGCTTAATATCGTGATGATAATTAACTATGTTGAGATTATAGTATATTATGTAATATATCATATCATTGTTCCGTATGAGGTGAGTGATTATAAAAAAAGATGATGTGTCCGTGATTGTACCTGCATACAACGCTGCAGACAATATTATTCAATTATTAAACTCATTGTATTGTCAAAACTACTCAGGGCAATTTGAAATTATTGTAATTGACGATAATTCTAATGATAATACGCTGATTAAAGTCAATAAATTTAGCAAAAAATCAAAGATTAAATTGAAAGTACATAATTCTAATGAACATATCGGGCCTAGCAAGGCACGGAACATCGGCATTGAGAAATCTAGAGGTTCAATTGTCGTGTTTATTGATTCAGATTGTATTGCCGATAAAGATTGGTTAAAACAGTTAGTCAATTCTCTACGCTCAAATGATGGTGTGGCGGTTGGTGGGAGAGTACTGTTAGATGAATCTCTTGAAAATAATATTATTTCACGATATTGTCTAAAATCTTTTATCCCGGTTATGTCTGATCGTGGTACGGTAAAATATACAATTAACAAAAATAATTTTGTAAACCTGTATTCCAATAATCTATGCTTTTACAAAAGTGTTATTGCAGAATGCGGTAATTTTCCTGTAGAATATACATCTCCTGCGGGAGAAGAAGTTGAACTAAATTTGGGAGTTTGTCTGAAGGGATATAATATGTTGTACAACCCCTTAGCAATAGTACATCACAAACATAGGAGCACCATCAAGAAATTAGTAAACCAACAAATAAACTATGGTATTGGTTTTTACATAAATTTTTCGAGAAATAAGATGCCTGTAAAAATGTGTTTACCACTATACTTCATTACATTCTATCTTATTCTAAATCTCATTATAATATTTATCTACAAACTATCCTTTATAATATTATTAAATTTCACATTGATATTTTCATTATTCATATTTTATATTATTAAAGCACGTTCTATAACCGATTCCATCTATTTTACAATTTTGGATTTTGTTAGATGGTCTTCTTGGTACAGTGGGTTCATATATGCGCTGTTTTTTAGACACAAAAGATGATTAACCTAACAATATATTTTTGCCCAGTTGTTAGAATAAACTAATATCTCCATATCAGCAATAATATCGGGTTTAACAGCCCCTAGTGAACTATACTTCACTTTATCCATATTTTCGAGAACATTATAATCATATTCAGTCAATAATCCGCAGACATTGTTTTCATCAAAGTTATTAAAAAATCCATCTCTAATATCATTGCCTGCAGGCAAATTGATTTTTAAATTCATGTTATTATCCTCTGCCCATCTTATCGCTGCGATTCCTT
>JAIWAJ010000142.1:0-4246 GCA_048634435.1 Methanosarcinales archaeon | reverse complement strand
TCAGATAATCTGTAGTTTCAACCATATGCAACTACTCATCAATAACACTTATAAACCTTTCGATTCTTCTCAAAAACCAGCACCACCAAGACAGCCTATAACTTTATATAACTTAACCAACAATTTTACATCTAAAAATAACAAGCAATCAGTGACACTTATGAAAATCAAAACAAGCGCCACCATGAACTCAATCGGCGACTACCCGTTTGACGAAGTGGACAGTATGCGCGACAGCCTGATAAAAAAAGGCATCGATGTGATTGACTTCGGAGTAGGTGACCCGAAAGAGCCGACCCCGCAAATCATAAGAGATGCAACAAAAACAGCAGTAGACAAAAGAAAAACAGACGGCTACCCAAGAAACAATGGCACCCCCGAATTCCTCGAAGCAGTCAAAAACTGGACAAAAAAAAGATATTCAGTAGATTTGGATAAAAGCACTGAAATTGCATCAAACATTGGCTCAAAAGAAGCAGTGTTCAATCTTCCGCTTGCATTCCTGGACCCTGGCGATATTGTGCTTGTCCCGAATCCGGGCTACCCGCCTTATGAGCGCGGCACAATCTTTGCAAAAGGAAAACCGGTTTTTATGAATCTCACAGAAGATAACAGTTTCTGTCCGGACACAGAAGATATCAGCGCAGGAATTGCAAAAAAAGCAAAAATCATGTGGTTCAACTACCCAAACAGCCCGACAGGAAAAATAGCCTCAAAGGAGTATATCAAAAAATGCATTGACTTCTGCCATGACAACAATATAATTCTCGCATCAGACGAAGCATACTCGGAAATCTATTTTGAAAAGAAGCCAATAACCCCGCTCCAGGTTTCAAAAGAGGGCGTAGTCTCAATAAACTCCCTGTCAAAAAGAAGCAACATGACGTGCTACCGTATCGGCTGGCTTGCAGGCGACGAAAACATAATCAAGCCATACAAAAAACTAAAAGCAAACATAGACTCAGGAACATGCACAATAATGCAGGACGCAGCAACAGCTGCGCTAAAAGATGAAAAGCACGTCGAAGAAATGCGGAAAAACTACCAGATAAAGCGTGACATAATGCTTGAAGCCTTCAGGCATCTCGGCCTAAAAGACTGCACACCTGAAGCCGCATTCTACATCTGGCAAAAAGTCCCGAACAATTACACATCACTTGGATTTGTAAAAAAACTTCTTGATGAAAAAACAGGCATCGTCGCAACACCCGGAAACTTCCTTGCAAACAAGGTCAATGGCATAAATCCCGCTGAAGGGTATGTGAGATTTGCGCTCGTGCCGACAGTCGGGGAGACGAGGGAGGCTGCTGAGCGCCTCAAAAATCTGGAGTTATGATGGACTGAGTAAGACAACTGAACTGTGTTCCCATAATTATGGCGCTCCGGTAAAGCTTCACTGCTTATAGCCTAAATCAATGACATCATCTGCTGCTCTTTGCAGGCCCTTTGAAAAGCCGGGATTCTGCCCTATGATTATTATTCTTTTGCCCATCTCCTTGACGCGCCGCACAACAGGCAAAAAGTCAGCATCTCTTGTTCCGAGAGCAATAATATCTACATTCCTGTTGTAGGCTGCATCCATTGCTGCAACAGACATATACACATCAACATCTGTCTGGTCTTCTTTTGTTCCGCCCATCCCGATAACAGCCTCAAAACCCTGGTTGGTCACAGCCTCCACCAGCTTAACTGGCGCAAACTGGTTCAAAAACACGCGAGAGAGAACAATATTGCCGCGCGTCATCACTTTCAGCCTGATTTTGTTCAGGTCTATTGAAAACTCCTTTCTCAAAAGGTTCGGACCATCTATCAAAAGCGCAATTCTCGGCTTGCTGAAGCCCTTTAAAAAATTGAACATACAAATACCTCCTATTAATCATCTGAAAAAATATTTCTTCATCAGCAGCAAAAAATCATGATATCATAAGTTTACTGGCAAAGAATTTATTGTGTTCAAATATTAAATATCTTAAACACAAGAAAGGCTGAAATCTCCTATCATTGAGGATTATGTTTACACGCACAGTCACTGACTGAAAATTCAATATCAAGAAAACGTCCTACAATATCATCAGCATGTTTTCGCATAATACTGACAATTCGAAAGATAGATAAATGTTTTTGATAATTTGTATGTGTGTGATGTGATGTTTCTTTTTCCAAATCCAAAAACAGTTGAAATTGCGGGAATAAAGATCGGCGGGCAGCCCGGGGAGAATCCGCCTGTACTCATAGGTACGATGTTTTATGAGAGGCATAATATATTGAATGGCAGCGGGTTTGATAAGGGTGCTGCTGAGAGTCTGCTTAACAGGCAGGCTGAGAAGTCTGATGAGACAAAGATACCTTCGATTGTTAATGTTTTCGGGGATAGTAGGGATAGTTTCTGGAGGCGCATCGAGTTTGTGGCAGACCACTGCAAGCTGCCGATTATGATTGATTCGCCGGATTATGGTGTGAGGATTGCGGCGGTTGAGTATGCACAGAGGGCAGGGCTCTCTAAAAGGATAATATATAATTCACTCAATCTTTCTGTCAACATGGAAGAGATTGAAGCATTAAAAGACTCCCCGGTAAACAGCGCAATAATTCTTGCATACAATCCCACAGATTCATCTCTTGAAGGAAAGCTAAAATTTCTTGAAAAAGACGGCGCTTTCGGGAAGGGTCTTTTGGACATCGCAAAAGACGCAGGCATAAAGAACATACTGGTAGATACTGCTGTGACCCCGCTTTATCATGGCGCTGGCATCTCTATGAAGTCATTGATCGCGGTAAAGGCGAAGTTTGGGTATCCTGTCGGCTGCGGGATACACAATGCAGTTGCATCGTGGGACTGGCTTTCTAAAAGAGAGTCAAAGAAATTTGTTGATGTTGCGTCAAACATGATTCCTGTGATTCTTGGAGCGGATTTTGTGCTCTATGGTCCTGTTGAGAATGCGGCGCATGTTTTTGATGCTGTTGCTTTTGCAGAGATAATAACTGAAGAGGCAATGGAGGATTTTACCGTGGTTAAAGGATTGGGATTGTAGTCCCCTATTATTTATTATTGATATCAGTTCAGAGGCACTCCCGATGGTGCATTGTTCCTTCTCTATCAATTTCAATTATTTCAAATTTTTTTGTTTCTGGATTATAATTACCAATATGATAATTCTTCTGTGCTAAATTATAATCATCTGCAAAACTCTCGGGGTCATTAGCGTCATTCTCATAGCGGGTAGTGTCAAATGAGCCTACTGGTACATATGTTAGTGGTGCACCTGTATAACTAAATTCAGAGCTAAGCCTTTCTGCCATTTCTCCTGCTATGGAAGGCACAGAACTGCCTGTTTTAATACCTAATTTAGCCATAACTTCCTCTGCATGTGATGTTTGTGCAAGTACAGCACTGAATAATTTATTGTCCACTCTATAGAAAACCGCAACACCCTCAGGTGGTCTCGAAAATGCTTTGTCCATATATAAAACCTCCTTTTATAATTTATCTTTAATTTTATTCTGAGTCAAATTGGTTGTAAATGTGTATATTAGAGGTCGTAAAATTATTTAAAAGTATCTTTAGTCACTACTTATACGGGATGTATCTTCAGGGTGGATTTGGTATTTGGTTTTCTGATCGGTGACATCGCGCCGAAAGAGTTATTTAACTGTCAAGAGAGTATATAGACATAAAAAACTTCATTAAGCATTCTAATACATGGTCCTGATACGCGCAAAAGATACTGAAGATGCATGGCTGAAGGCTGTGAGCGCAGTTTATTCAAAAGGGGATTTGCTTACTACTGAAGACGGGGATAAGACCAGAGAGATTATCGGGCTTATTGTGAAGATATCTCACCCGTCCCTGGGGGATAAAGAGGTTCCGGAGCAGTACCCGTTCAAAGGGAGAGCACTCCAGGATTACATTGACCAGCTTATGACTCCGGTCAATAAGTGGAATTTTGAGTATACTTATGGTGAGCGAATCTGGAACTGGGACGGGAAGATTAACCAGATCCAGTTTGCAATTGAGCGGATTTCTGAGAATCTGCATACGCGAAGAGCTACGTGCGACCTTGCAATACCTCCGAAAGACACAGTCTCAAATGACCCGCCATGCCTTAGAATAATCGATTTCAAGATACGCGAGGTTAAAACCGCGCCCATGCTTCCGCCTGTGAAGCGCCTTATGATGACTGTGCTTTTCAGGTCACATGATATTTTTGGCGCAACTTATGCCAACTGGATAGCGCTTGCGAATCTG
>JAIWAJ010000141.1:0-4263 GCA_048634435.1 Methanosarcinales archaeon | reverse complement strand
GCGGCGGTAGGGGCATGGGGCGTGGAATGGGCATGGGGCGTGGAATGGGAATGGGAAAAGGCATTGGAAATGCCCAGCCAATAAATACGGCATCAGGCCCCTCGCCGAAAGCGGTCGGTAAAAAGGAAGAAGCAGCCGCTCTCAAAGAACAAGCTGATGTTTTACAGAAGCAAATAGAGCGGATTATGGCCCGAATCAAGGAGCTCGAAGGAAAATAGGAATAAAAATGTCAGCATTTGAGAGTTGGTCGCAACGAAATACGATCTCAGTTCGTGTGATGCCAAACGTCTTCTGGACGGAACATCAGCTCTGGCGGTTTGAAGCGTCAGCGGTGAGATGCAGAAAAATAGATTATGAAATCACATAGACAGCAATTGAGTTTGAAGATTTATCCCAATTCCGCTTTACGACAAGTTTGTAACCCTGTTGGCAGGTTTGATGGAGAGCTTGGAGATTTGATCAATGAGATGCTTTTGGTGATGAGGAAAAACAATGGCATTGGCCTGGCGGCTCCCCAAGTGGGTATTACAGAGCGATTGTTTGTTTGCGAGTTTGAGGGCCGCGCGATAAGTCTGATCAATCCAAAAATAAAAGAAATCAGCGGGCAAGCAGAGATGGTTGAAGGGTGCCTCAGCTTGCCTGAAGTACATGTTAACGTGACGAGAATCGAACAGCTTCATGTGCATGGCTATGATTCCAAAGGACAAAGAAAACAATTAAAGATGTCTGGCCTTTGGGCGCGAGTGATACAGCATGAAATAGATCACTTGAACGGCGTATTGATTTGTGATCATGGAGTAAACCTGAATTCCGACGCAAAGTTGAAAGATGATTAGCAGTTGCATGGTTATGATTAATAAGACAAATCAGGATGGGACAGTGTCGAAAACAATACTTAATGAACTTAAGGCTCATGCGCCTTTCACTCTGTTTGGGGCGCTGACGGGAACCGCGTAACCTCTTCACTGTATCCGAAACGTGTAGCCCCGAACAGCACAAGAGAATACGGCAGATGCCTGAAGTACCTTGTCCCTGAATCAAGCATAGGAACCCCGTATTTTTCCATATTCCTGGTAGATATCACACTATATGACTCATCCATCCAGTAAGAATGATAAGAAAGATCATACACCCTGAGCGCAAACCCCCAGGTTACAAGAACCGCAAGCAGAATCAGAACTTTTTTATCCATGCTTATTGCTTTTGCACAGATACTTTAAAAAAACTATCAGCCATCAACAGCCGGCATGCATCGCCAGAGATAAAAGGGCGCATGAAAGATATCAAAAAGATTCCAGGATTTTTTCCCAACAATAGCACAAATGAAAAAGCTCGAAAATACAGCTATATACAAAGAATTTTCGAAGATTCAGATTGCAGGACAATCAAAAATCGTCTTATGAAGCATGACAAAAGTAAGAAGTGAATATGACTCGCGCATCCCGGCTGCATTCACCCTCTCCCCAAAAAGCCAGGCAGCCGGAACACTTATTTTCTTAACGACACTCAAAAGCACACACCAAAACAGGAAAAATCCTCATGCCCGTTTTGACTATAACCTTTATATACCAACTCAGGTATAATTCTATATATTCTATTCAAAAAAAGTTATCAGATAAAGCACACCAAAACAGGTACTTATTCTGGTAAACCAAAAAACCGGAAGTGGTAACATGAAATTTTATGCTATCGGCGGATACAATGAAGTCGGAAAGAACATGAGCGCAGTCGAGATAGACGGCGAGGTAGTCATACTCGACATGGGAATATACCTCGACAAGATAATCACCCTTGAAGAAGAAGACAGGAAAATATCCACAAAAGACATGATACACATCGGCGCCCTCCCCGACGACCACATGCTCGAAAACAAAAAAGTGGCAGCAATAGTGCTCTCCCACGGCCACCTTGACCACATCGCCGCGGTCCCGAGAATGGCAGAAAGATACAAATGCCCGATAATCGCAACACCCTATGCATGCGAGATACTGAAAACCCTCCTGAAAGACGCCGGCGTAGGATACATGATAAAAAGCCTCTTCCCCCTGTCATCAGGAGAAACAGCATCCATTTCAGCGAACTTTGAAGTTGAATACGTGCACATGACACACAGCATACCCCACACAGCAATGATTGCCCTCCACACAAAAGAAGGCATCATCGCCTACCTGAACGACTACAAGCTTGACAACAACCCGACACTCGGTGAAAAGCCGGACTACAAGCGCATCAGGCAGCTCGGAAAAGAAGGCGTAAAGCTTCTTGTATCAGAATGCGTAAGAGTTGCCGACGAGGCAAGAACCCCCCCGGAATACGTTGCAAAAGTACTCGTAAACGACGCCATTGACCGCGCCTACGAAGAGAAAACAGCAGTATTCATCACCACATTCGCATCCCACATAGCAAGAATCAGGACAATCATAGAAGCAAACAAGCAAAGAAGAGAAATAATAATGCTCGGCAGGGCATTTGGAAACTACCTTACGCCTGCAAGCGACCTTGGCCTGATAAACCTGAACAGCACAAAAATATACAGCAGGCCAAAAGCAGTCGCAAAAGCACTCTCAATGTTCAAATCCAACCCCGAAAACTACCTGGTGCTCGCGACAGGCAACCAGGGCGAGCCGAACGCAGTCCTCTCAAGAATGGCAAGAAAAGAATATGAATTCACATTCAGGAAAGAAGACCAGGTCATCTTTTCATCAGAAGTCATACCCAACCCTCTCAACAGGGCAAACAGGTACACACTTGAGCAGGCTCTTCGCGAGGAAGGAGTAAGAATGCTCCACCACGTGCACGTATCAGGCCACGCGCGAAGGGAAGACCACAGGGACATACTAAGAATGCTAAGCCCTGAGTACGTATTCCCAAACCACGGCGAAACAGAGCGCCTCGCAAGCTACGCCGCACTCGCCATGGACGAGGGATACAAAATGGGAGACACAGTAAAGATACTATACAATGGCGCCGCAGTAGAACTGTAAACTTCAATGGCACACGACAAAACAGATATATACCTGTTACCGATATTCAACATAAACACAGAAAAACTGCACCATAACAGCCCTGTTCAACCCCCGCAGCAATGTGATGAAAAAATGAAAACTACAATAACCATACTCGGACTCGCTTTACTCATCATCTTAACAATGCCTGGCCTGTCCAGTTCCGTAGCAGAAAATCCAACAAACTGGGAAGACAACTTTACAGACGAAACAGGAATATCCCACAAGGAAAACATAACAGTAGCCAATGGAGATGTTAAATTACAGAACATTCCTTGGTGGGACTATAATTGGACCTACAGAGAACCAATAAACATATCCAACACAGCCGGAAACCAGACAGATTACCAGGTGAAAATAGAGCTGAACTCCTCAAACGTCGGCTCGAACTGGAACTGGACAAATGATGGGAATGATGCAAGATTCACATATTACAACTCCACGAGCGGAACGAAGACTGAAACGGATTATTGGATAGAATCCTGGGACTCAACAGCGAACACTTCAATAATCTGGGTCAAGGTGCCTTTCCTTGAAAACAACACAGACACGACAATCTACATGTACTACGGCAACCTCTTGGCAAGTTCCGCGAGCAACATAACGAATACCTTTGAGTTCTTTGATGATTTTCCGGGGAATAGTCTGGACACCAGTAAATGGGATACTAGTGGCGGGGTTTCTGTAGCCGACTCAAAATTAACACTAAGCAGTAGCGTGTCGGAATGGGTAAAATCAAAACAAAACTTTGCATCGGGTAATTACCGTGTAGATGTAAGGATTACTTCTCATAATACCTATGTGAGATTTAGAATGGGATTTTTCAACAACCGTTATAAGTTTGATGACGGAGGTCCGGTGTGGTGGGCATTTGAAGTAGATGGTTCAAAAGTAGATATTTGGGGATACAATGTTCCGGCAAATGGTTTAGTAGGGGTAACATCCTTAATAGTCAATGAAAAAACAAGATTAGAAGCTCCAACTAACAGTCATGAGATAAGTCAGTATTCAACAAATTTGGGTGGTGTTTATTTAGATACTTGGGAATGTACAGTAAACATAGATTGGATTCTCGTCCGCAAATACGCATCGCTTGAGCCGGGTTTGGACAGCATTGGGAGCGAACAAGTAAAAATGATAGCTGTTGTGGAGGACACAATATCGCAGGAATGCGGAGAGCCGGCTCGTGCTAACGAACTCGGAAGCGGCGTCTTGATTACAAACGACCCGATCGAGGCAGCATCCGGCGCTGATGTCC
>JAIWAJ010000140.1:0-4264 GCA_048634435.1 Methanosarcinales archaeon | reverse complement strand
AGATAATAAGAATCTTAGTACCTTGTGAATATGTATTAATTCCATCATTATGAGTAGATAAATTAGATTTAATATTATTTTTAATTTTATTCCAAGAATTATTTTTTTTAATTATTTTATCAATAATATTAAAATCATCAATGTTAAGTTTCACTTTTTTATCAGATAAATCTTCGAAAAAGATAAAAGGGTTAAAATCAAGATTATAGTGCGGCACTATTAATTTAATCTCTTTTAATGCTTCTTTATCATTTATAGAAAAATGAATTTCCTTATTATTATCAATGTTTTTAGATGAAAAAGTTAATGAAGATGTATCTGAAAATTTTCTTTTAATAGTATATATATTTTTATCATTGACAATTTTTACTTCAACTATAGATGTATCTTTATTTTTTCGATTGATATTTATAGCTTTTTTACCAGCAATAAGGTAATATAATGCTCCTATCAACTGGGTTTTTCCAGTACCATTATTTCCAAGAATAAAATTTAAACCAGAAGGATTAAATTTTACTGAAAAATTTTCAAAAGGTCCAAAATTTTGAATTTTTAAGCTATCGATATTCATATTTAAGTTAAATATTTATTTGTTTATAAATGTTACCCTCATTAAACATTTTTTTTAAGAACGCCCATTTTTTCCTTTTTTCTAAAGTAAGTAAAAATTTGGATCGAAGCAAATATATTGACTTTTTTATGCTTCATGCGCCATTTTAGGTGCCAAAGCATACTTTTGTCCACAGAATACCCGATTTAGAGTGGTAAAGCGCACTTTTGTCTAAAAAGTAAAACAAATGCCTATAAGTACAGATATCATCTTGATGATATTGCGCTTAGTATCCTCGGAACAAGCAATTCCGCAACCTCGTCGAGGTTATTTTTTGAAATGGTCAATTCTTCTTTTTCCCATTCTTTGGCAGCCAATCCGTCTTTTAAAAGGCCGCATTTCGGGCACATTCTTTCAGTAAGACCTAAAATGGTATTACATCTCTTGCATATATGATCTGTTTTTTCTTTCTTCGGTTTGACACCATATAATTCCAGCAAAAAACCTTCTGTTGATTCCTCATCCATATGCGTGTATATGCCTTGCATTCGAGAGTCTTGAGTATGACCTAAAACCTCTTTTGCGTATGTGGAATTTGCCTTGTATAGTTTTGTTGCAGCAGTATGCCTGAATAAGTGGTTGTATATGCGTTTTTTAATGCCTCTTTGAGCTGCAATTTGTTTCAGCTTTAGATTGAGGTTCTGTCCGCTAATTGGCTTTTTCATGGTTCTGTCTCTTGAAAAAGAAAACAGGTATGAACTTAATTCTCTATTCGGGTAATGTTCAATCCATGCTTTAAGGAGATTGTAATTCCGTATTACCCAAAGCGTTTTCTTTCCTGTTTTTCCATCAACGAGGGGTATTTACAGATTTTTAAACAATACCCTAAGTGAACTAGAAGTACTATGGTCCCGCCGGGATTTGAACCCGGGACCTCTGGCTATCTTAGATGTTAGCCAACACTGCATTTGAGTGTATTGGTTGTGGAGACGCAGGCAGTACCTGCGCGTCATATAAGACCAGCGCTCTGACCAACTGAGCTACGGGACCGTATGCTCATGGATTATCTTAATATGATATGGTAAGTTTTAAATATATTGGTTGTGTTTTCAGGCAGATAAGACATATATAGTCTGATGTTAATAAATTTGGTATGGATGCGCATACTCTGCTTTACAGGAAGGCTCTTGGCTCGCGCCTTAAGAGCCGGAGGATTGCGGTCTACGGGATGGCGAATTATGATGTTGTTTTTGATGTGTCCAGGGAAAGACTGAGCAGTGTGAAAATTAACCGGGTGTTTGATGATATTGCTGCGCGTGCGCTGAAGAATAAGAAATATACTGAGTATAATCGCGATATTGATATTATCAATGAAGCTATTGTCAGGCTCAAAGGAGTGCCTCTTTTGCATAAACTTATTCTGGGGGGCAATGCATGCAATATCTCTCTTGGTTTGTCTGCGCTCGGCAACCGGGTGGACCTGAATGTTCGGAAAGCTACGCCGGATATTGTGAAAAAGCTTAAGGCAGGGGGAGTGAAAGCTGTAAAGTCCAGTTTCAGTGAGGCTACGCATCATCTTATTGTCCAGGTTAAGGAGGATGGGGACCGATTCATAATATCTCCTGATTATGGTATCAAAGAGCCTGAACTGGTTGATTTTGTTGATGAAAAGTGTGATTTTGCTGTCTATTCGGGTGCGCATCTTGATGCAAAGTCTGAGGCTGTGCAGGCTGAGCTTTTGAGGAGAGTAAGGAGGATATCGCGCAAGTCCAGGCTTTATGTTGAGCTTGGCTCAGGCTCAAGGATGGCGAAGGATAACTGCAGGAAGGTCTCCAAATATGCTGATATTGTGGGCATGAATGAGGTTGAGGTTGAGACTATGACCGGGAGGGATGATATTGCCAGCGCTGCCTGCCAGTATTACCGGAAATACATGAAAAAAGGCTCTGTTCTTGTTGTGCATACTATGAAAGGCAGCCTTGCTGTTTCGGGGGATGCTATTGAGGGTATTTCTCTTGCCCAGGCGCTCGGGCATCTCTCAGGGAGCTCGAGATATATTTTCGGGAAATATATGGGAATCGGGGAGATGAGAAGGAAGTTTGGAAAAATTGTGCTTCACAACAAGAAGGTTTCAGGTGAGACCGGGCTGAATATGTCGTGGGTGCCTGGCATCAAATATAGTGGTGAAGGGCTTGCTGTCGGGAGCGGGGACGGGTATGTTGCAGGATTTGTTACTGGTTTTCTGAATTTTTGTGAATCTAGCTGATAGCGCTGAAGTCTCTTTGAATGTCCTGATTTTTTGTTTTGCCTTTTATGTATTCCTCAAACAGGGGGATGTATATTGGCATTGCGAATTTTGTGAAGTTGGATGATACGAGTGCCTCGCCTTTGTCAAGGCTTGCTATGTTCCTGTCGTCTGTTGAGAGGTCCTGTGATGCGCATTCTATCACTGAGCGGCGCTCTTCTGCCATCTCTATCCCGAGAATGATTTTTGTGTTCATGTTGGCGAGTATCTCTTTTGGTATGAGGCTTGGAAGCTGGGTGATGGCTGTGAGCCCTATTTTGAATTTTCTTCCTTCTCTTGCAATTCTTGAAAAGATGTTCGGGCCTGTTTTCAGGGCTTCTTTTCCTATCACCCGCGGGGCTTCCTCGAGGATTACTGAAATTACGGGTTTTGTTTTCAGGGCGCCTGTCTGCCTGTAGTGCCTGTACGTGTCAAATGCTTTTGTTGCGATTATTGAGCCTACAAGTATTTCCTGTGAGCCGTGCAGGGTTGATGTGTCTATTATGACTGTTTTTGATGATTCAAGTGAGTGCACTATGTCGCCTGTTGTTGTCTTTCCTGCCTGCGTGTCGAAGATGCCGGTGCATGTTATCCCGTCATCCTTGATCTTGAGGTCGAGGTTGTAGAGGAGCCTTCTTACGACGACGTCAAGTGTCTCGTCGCGGAAGTTTACTGGTACGGGCTCTTTTGTTATGATTTTTTGGAGCCATTCGCTCCCGTATTCGTTGTAGTATGCGTATAGTGCTTCTTTCTGGGGCTCTGAGAACATGACTGCGCCCTCGAAGTGCTGGGGCTTCAGCGATTCCAGGTTTATCTTTAATGTTACTGCGCCCGGAGGGGGGGTGTTTGGCGTGTAATAGACCAGTTTGCTCCTGGCGTTTTGGTGGTCTTTCAGGGCTTTGGTGTTTCTCCCGTAATATTCGTCATGGGGGTCTATTATTAAAAGTGAACAGTAGTCTTTTTCAAGTACGGACCATGCGATTGTTTTTACGAGGTTTGATTTGCCCCTGCCGGTTGTTGCAGGGATGAGTACGTGATGGGTGAAGACGCTTTCGCCGTCGAGATGGACGTCGATGGGGAGAATTCTTGAGCCTGAGCGTATGCTTCCAAGAAAGAGGGGCTTTTCAGGTTTTGTCAGGAAGTTGAGGTCTTCTTTTTTGATTTGTCGCAGCTGCGAGAAGAATGGAGGCATTTTTTTGGGTGTTTTTGCTGTGTTTTTGTGTATTGTCACTACTGATTTTAGTGATGCAAGTATGTAGTTTCTCAGTTCGGGCTCTGTGAATTCAAGGGATTCACCAAAGCCTTCGAGGCTCATGCCTGACATGAGCTCAAGTGATTCCTGGGGGATCTGGGAGCCGTATCTTAGGTCGTATACCTGGAAGATTGTGTATGATTCTTTTGATTCTGCTACAAGAAGTTCGCCGAGCTCG
>JAIWAJ010000139.1:0-4375 GCA_048634435.1 Methanosarcinales archaeon | reverse complement strand
TGTCTCGTATATGTCTTTTAGTGCAGGGTTAATAGTCTTTAGTTTCAGTATTATTCTTTTCCTAGAGATTGTTGTGTTGCCGAAGCGGAGTTTTATGCGCACAAAAACTGCGTTTTCGCAGGCGACAAAAATCCTGTTGGCTGCTGTGAAGAGGTCTCCTTCCTGAAAGTTTCTTTTTGCAGAGTGGAGCGCGTTTTTTGCCCTGTTGAAGTCATAGAGGAGGTCATCTTTCAATTTCCTCGCCTTTGAGTATTGTTTTGTTAAACAGTTTCATGTAAATGTCATCCAGAAGAGCCAATTGATTCTCTGGTTTGAGTTTGTTTATGGTGTACAAGGGGCTGTAGTCTTTTATTTTTTTTATTTTGGATATGGCGTCTTTCCTTGAGAGGGCATCTATTTTTTCGATTTTGCATGCGAAAAATGCCATGTCTTCTGAGACTACTGAAATTATTTCTTTGAGTGATTCGTAATCTTTGTTCATGTAATTTCTCCAAGCTGCACCTATTCTTTCTTTCAAAAACTTTAGTTCTTTCAGACACGGGGGGGATCTCATTAGTTCCCTTACATAGCCTCCGCCATATATTAAAATACCCTTTCGGAGGGCATTGTTTATCAAGTCGTCTTCGCGGTATTTCTTTTCTGCTTCATGAGGATCCAGAAGATGTATGTTTAATCTTTCGCCGGATAAGTCAGAAATTATTTTTCTGGCGTTATTGATCTCTTTTTCGTGGTCTGTAATTACGAGCAGGTCTATGTCGCTTTTTTCATTGAAAGTTCCGGCAGCTAAGGACCCGAATAATACTATTGCTTTTGTGTGGCTATAGGTATATGTTTTGAATAGCAAAATGGAGGATATCTTGTTTTGCGGCAGGGACATGAATCTCTCCAGATCAAAAATCTGTCTCAGACTAAATGCTGCCGGGTTCAAAGTGTTAAGTGATATGATTTTTGTTTTTCCAATGCGTTTTATACTGATTATGCCTGTGTTGAAGAGTTGGGTTATTGCATCCGAAGCTGCACCTTTTCCTATGTCTGTTTTTTTTATCAGTTCTGTTTCTGTAAATTCTTTTTTGGGGTTTTTGAAGAGAAATGAGAGTATGCGCAGGGTGGTTTTTTTTGCGAGTATGTTTTCCATGGGGTTATATTGATGCGGAGATATTTAAATGCTTCCCTAATTTTAGGGGTTATTCCCTGATTTTAGGGAGGTTGTCCTTTTTGGAGGGGGTAGAGTGGTTGATGCGATTGATTTGCGGTTGGGAGTTGTGATTATTCTTGATGGGGTTTTAGGTTATATCTTTTCGACTTCTTTTTTCAGGGAGGAGAGTTCCTGATCGAATTCTTTTTTCCTGTAGATGCGCCTTGTGAGAATGACCATGATGATTATTGCTGCAAGTAATATGATTTTGAAACTTATTTTTGTAAGCTTTGTTATGCTGCTTTCGAGCCTGAAGACTGATATGTCTGTTATTTCTCCTATGGGATCTAATGTGGCTGTCGTATGGATTGTGTATTCGCCTGCTTCTGCCTTAGGGATTGTGAATTCACGGTACATGATGTGCGGGGTTCTTTCCTTGAGTGCTGTCATCTTTCCTATGTCTGCATAGATTGTCTGGGGGTCTTTTGACGGGCTCAGGACTTCTATCTGGATGAATGAGTATGACATGTTCTCGTGAGGTATGAACATTATTGTTAGGTTTACTTTTTCTGATTGTGAATAGGCATGCTTGTCTATGCTCGTGATGAGGAGCGGCGGGGTTTTTGTGTATGAGATGAGGACTGATGTTGTGGTTTTCTTTTTCATTGGAGGTATGAATATTTTTATGCTGCCGGTTCCGTCTGCTCTGTAATCTAATTCTATGCTGTCCTGTGTTACGTTCTGTGTGTTGTTTTCTGATATCGGGTAGATGAGGGTTATGTTTTCGTAGTCTATACTGGATGGGTTTTTGAGTGTTGTGTTTGTTATGAATATGAGTTCTGTGCTTTTGTATTTTTCTATCGAGTATTTTTCGTCTATTATGAGTATCGGCGGGGTGGTTGCTTCTACGAGATATGTCTTTTTTTCTTTCGGGCCTATGGTGTCTCTCCATCGGGCATTTATTGTTTTGTTGCTGTTCAGGGTGTGTTTTAGTTCTTCGCCGCCTGATCTAATATGGCATGATATTACTTCAGGAAACAGGGGTGTTGTGAATTTATGGGTGAGTGAGATTGAGTTTGGGTTGTATACGTCTATTGTTTTTAGCCAGCGCGGGGGGGTTCCCACGATGATTTGCTGGCTCTGGAATTCTGTTTCTGTTATCCGGAGCGGGGATATCCTGCTTGTGTCCTGTGTTATCCTGATGTATGTTTCTATGTCTTTGAATATCTCTTCATCTATGTAATAGTTGAAGCCGATGAGGCGTGTCGTTAGATTGTTGCTGCCAAAGGGGAGTTGTGCTGTGTATGTTATTGAGTATAGTTCGCTGTTTTTGAGGTTGAGTTCATGTTCTTCGATGTCCCATGTGCCTGATTTTATTTTGACTGAGTAGCGGATGGTGTTGTCTGTTATGTACGGGTCTTTTTTTATTATGAGCTGACCGCTTGTGTAGGTGTGCCATCTCTCGTTATGGGAGTTGTAGGTGGATATGTTGATGAGTTCTGTATCAAGAGATGAGCCTTCGGGTAAGAGTATTTCTGCGTGTATGCTGCCGATGCCTTTGTCACTGGTGTCGATTATTTTGAATACTGCTGTTACTTCTGCTGTATCCTGTGGTTTTTTGGTTGTGATTTTGGCGCTGCTTTTTTCTATGGCTGCGAAGGGGGCGATGGTTGCGCTTCCTCCAGGGCTGCCTGTGCCGGGAGGTGGCTGCGGCTCTTGTGTACCAGGAAGGATTTGTGAGGCAGATGAAGATAATGTCAGGGGAGTGCCTGATGTGGTGTAAAGGATGTATGCGTTTGTTGATGTGAATGTGTATGGTGTGGTGGTTGTGGGACCCGTTGCCTGATAGCGGATTATGATGTCTTCGTTTAGGGCAAGTTGTTTGCTGATTGCTTTTGAGATGTCGTTTATGGTAATGTTTAATGTGTTGCCTGTGACGTTTATGGTTGCCTCTGCTGTTATGTCGTATTCTGAACCGCCTATGCTTAGATTTGAATAGTAGACTCTTACATTCTGGATTGTGTATCCAGATGAGACATTTGATGCGACTGTTGTTGAGTTGAAGTAGATCGATGAATGGCCCAGATGCCTTGCTGAGTCAACGATATTCAGGATGCGCGCGGGCTGCGTTGCTACTATTGAGATGCTTTTCTGGGCAATGCCGTCTGCCTGATAGAGTATGGGAAGGTCAAGAGTGCTTGATGATATGCCGATGTATTCTGATGGCTCCCATTTTACGTACCAGTTGAATTCGGGTACGAAATATTTTTCAGAGGCGCCGGGAGCAACGTACCATGGTGTGTCGTAGGTCTGGTCCGGGAGCAGTTCCTGGGGCGCAGGCACGATACCCGATGCTACCGGGTATGTCAGGTTGGTGACATTGTAGAGCGCCCAGTCTATGAGTTTATAGGTCAGGCCTTGTGCCTTGTTTGTGATGGTGCCGCTGACGTGGACATCATTCTTGAAGAGCATGCGCAGGCCCTGGCGTATGGGGCCTCTTGAGAACCTGCTTATGATTGTGGTTCCTGTGAATGTAGATGTTGTCTGATAGGTTGATTTTACTGAGTCATCTTCGTTCAGTTCTACGAACTGGTCGTTTTGGTTGTAGTTTGTGCCTGCCTGCGTGGTGCCTGGGAAGGTTATGTAGACTGGGGTGTTTGCGATGAGGTCGCCCAGCCAATATACGGTGTCTTCGTAGGTGTCTGCGTCTGTGTCCATGTTCTGTATTGTTGTTGATGATGTTGCTGAGGGGGCGCCGAGGACCATGCTGTCCGGGAGGTATGTGTTTTCTCTTATCTTGAAGTATAGTTCGGCGTTGTTTATTGATTTGTCTGATGTTATTGTGAGGTTGAAGAGTATTGTGTTTGGGGCGCCTGAGTGGATGTCAATGCCTCCTTCTGAGTTCCTGTAGGATAGATTTAAGCTTATTTTGGGGATGAGGGTGTGGTTTGTGATGTTGTAGCGGATTGCGTAGCCGTCTGTTGTGTCAAAGTACATGGATGTGCGGTCTGCGGGCTGTGGGGATGCGGCTACGTCTGCGAAGGATGTAGGGGACTGGATGTTTGTGTTTCCTATATATTCGTCTGAGATGTTTATCCTGATGAACTGGAGGACGTCCTGGGTGTTTGGAAGTTGTATGTCGAGGCGGCCCTCTGCTGCCAGGGGTGATTTGATTGTGCCGTTTGTGTGGAATACCTGCGCTGATTCTTCGATGAGGTAGGGTGTGGGGCCTTGGGAATA
>JAIWAJ010000138.1:0-4339 GCA_048634435.1 Methanosarcinales archaeon | reverse complement strand
GGGGTCCTTGCAAGTGCTATATTCACTGGCATTATCCAGAGTTCGAGCGCAACGACAGGCATCATCATTGCAATGGCGCAGGAGAATGTGATTGACCTCAGATCTGCGATACCTCTTATAATGGGTGCGAATATCGGTACGTGCATCACTGCTCTCTTGGCGTCGTACGGCGCCACGAAATCAGCAAAGAGGGCTGCTGTCATTCATGTGATGTTCAATGTGGCCGGTGTTTTGCTGTTTTTGCCGTTTTTATCGTTTTTTGCGGATGGGGTTTCGCTGACTTCAGGGGATGTGCCGAGGCAGATTGCGAATGCGCACACGATTTTCAATGTGACGAACACGCTGGTATTCATCTGGTTTATACCTGTTTTTATATTTGTAGTTAAGAAAATCATCCCGGGGGAAGAGGTTGCTGCTGACAGCGGCATCAAGTATCTTGACAATAACTATCTCAGTGTTCCCTCAGTTGCTCTTGACAGTGTGGAAAAGGAAGTAAACCGGATGGCCAGGATTTCGTTTGAGATGCTGAAGGATTCACGAAAGATATTGCTGGAAGGTAAGAATGACGCTCTGGTAAAGAGGGTTTACAGGAATGAAGAGGTTGTTGACAACCTGCTTCAGGCAATTGGTACTTATTCTGTCAGGCTTTCGCAAAAGCAGATGTCTAAAAGTGATGCCAGACGCCTTTCTGTGCTGATACACAATGTTACGGATATTGAGCGTGTTGGCGACCATTCTATAAATCTGGTTGAACTTGCTAAAAAGAAGGAGGACGAGAATGTGAAATTTTCAGGAAAGGCGCGTGAGGAGCTTAAAGTGATATTTGGCAATGTAGTTTCTATTTATCGCGATGCAACCAATGTTATTGCAACGAAAGACCTGAAGAAAGTTAAGAAAGTCATGAAACTTGAGGATATCATTGATGAGAATGAGAAAGAATTTGAGCGCAATCATATTGTGCGCCTGAAGAAGAAGATTTGCAACCCTGCTGCGGGGGTTATTTTTGCTGATGTTTTGCATAATCTCGAGAGGATCGGGGATCATTCTGCGAATATTGTTGACAGGATTGATTAGTCAATATATTCTGTTTCTTGAGAAGATGAATAGCAGGTAGATGATTATGCCTGTGATGAGAGCTGTCAGCGCCCACTTCTTGTCTGTGCCGATTGCTATTGGTATCGGGCCGATAAAGATTACTGCGCCTCCGCCGGATTTTATTTCGCCGGTCCCGTGGATTGCGCTGATGATGATGAAGACTATGCCGAGAAAGATGAGAAGCATCCCGATGAGCGCAAGAGGATTTTCCATGTGTTTTTGTTTGTTTTTGGATTTTTTATATCCAACGGGAGAAGATTCATGTTCTGGACTTCATCGCGGTCTTGTTACCAGTTCAATGTCTTCTTTTTTTATTGTTTTTCTGCCTGCATGGCGCGCGACTGCGATGATTTCCTTCGATAGGTTTTCTGCGGTTTCTTCGATTGCGTCTCTCATGGCTTTTGCTGCGCTGTCTGAGACGCGTTCTGCGCCATTGTTTCTTAGTATCCTGCTAAAAGGAGCTGATGATATCTTGTGTTCTATCATGTATATCACTTGATTACCCTTTTGGTGCTGATGTTTAAATATTTATTGTGGTTATGTTAATGTATGGATAAAATATTTGTTCTGGATTCTACTGTGTTTCTTGAAGGGCAGATTGCTTTTGCTTCAGGTAAGGCGTGTGCGACTGTTTATGAGGTTGCCGAAGAGATGAAGAGCGGGCAGGCGTCTATTGAGTTTGATAAGATGGTGCGGCTCGGGCTTGCTGTTGTGGAGCCCGGGGGCGAGCATGTTAAGTCTGTTGAGGATGCTGCGGCTGCCACAAATGACAAGGTTTCTGTGGCTGATAAAATGGTTGTTGCGCTTGCGCTTGATTTTGCAGGAAAAGGGAAGAAAGTGGCTGTTGTTTCTGATGATTATGCAGTGCAGAACCTTTGTAAGCATTTTGGTGTTGAGATTGTTGCGCTTTCGAAGAAGGGCATCAAGCGCAAGTTTACGTGGGTCAAGAAGTGCCGGGCGTGCGGGAAGATGGTTGAGTCATTTGATGATGCGTGTCCTGTCTGCGGGTCTGATATTAAGTTTGTGCCGAAGCATTAGATGAGGCTCATCAGGTAGGGGAGGGCTGCAAATGTTCCTATTGAGCTTCCGAGGTTTGTGAGGGCTGCAACCAGAAGTATTCTTGATACCCTGTTTTTGTAGAATCCCCTGAATGTGGTTATCTGGTTCAGGTCCTGGAAGTCTTTTACTCTCGGCTCTCTTATTTTTGCTTCCACGAGGCCTGCGACTATGCCTGCGCCGATGGTCGGGTTCAGTGACGTGAATGGCGCTGCTATGAAAGCTGAGATGATTGTTAGGGGGTGTGCGAGTGCGAGGAGTGCGCCGAGTGCAGATAGTGTGCCGTTTATCAGGAACCAGTATGTGAGCATCCCGATTGTCAGTTCAACTGATTTGTGGTGCATGAACCCGTATGCTATTATGCTGAGGAATATTAATGGTATGAGGTAGGCAATGTATTTTGCCCATTTCGAGCCTTCGGGTATTTTTTCAAGGGGCTCAATTTCCTGCTTCTTTTTCAGGTGCTTTTTGATGCCCTCAATGTGTCCTGCGCCGACGACTGCAACTATTTTTTTGCCGGGTGCATCAAGTATCTTGTTTGCGATGTAGATGTCGCGCTCATCTATCAGGACTTTTTTTGCTGAGGGTATTTCTTTTCCCAGTTCTTCCATCATCTGGGTTATCATGTCTTTTTCTTTGAGCTTTTCTATCATCTCTTCCTCGATTTCTTCCGGCTGGATGAGGCCGGTTATGAGGCTGTATGTTAGCTTGAATTTTTCTTTGATGCTCATCTCTTTCCATGCGCGTTTCAGTGTTACCTGTATGTCGCGGTCGAGAAGCACTATTTCTGAAGAAGATTTTTTGCCTGTCTTGATTGCCTGGATCATTTCTGCGCCTGGCTTGATTTTGAGGTCTTCTCCGATGCGTTTCTGGAAGCTTGAGAGCAGGAGGTTTGCAAGAAAAAGATGCGTCTTTTTTTCCCTGATTATTTTTGTGATTTTAGTATCTTCCCACTTTTTTTTGCTTGTGATAGTCTTGTAGCGTTTTTCGCAGAGTTCGACCCCGACTGTGTCCGGGTTTTCTTTGCTTATTGTCTCGTTTACAAGTTTTATGCTTTCTTTCGAGACGTGGGCTGTTCCTATGAGAATGATTTTTTTGTCTTTGAGGTTTATGCGCTCGATGTTTTTTTGCATTATCATTTATGTTTATGCTGTTTTTTTATAGTTATTGTGCTATTTAAGTTTGTGATTCTTCTGATATTAAGATAACTTATAAAACTTTCTGTTCTTAATTAGACTAGACTTATATTTTTGTACACTGTGGTATGATTTTGATGATTTTTTTGAAAATGGTGATAATATAAAAAAGGCAAGTGAAGCAAAAGATGCGAAGGATGCGAAGAAGCAGCAGGATAAGCCAAAGAAAGAGATGCCTGTCCCGGAATTGAACCTGGGTATTGTTGGCCACGTGGATCACGGCAAGACTACGCTTACGCAGATGCTTACAGGCAAGTTTACAGATGAACATTCTGAGGAGCTCAAGAGAGGGATTTCAATCCGCCTTGGATATGCGGATATGGATATCCGGAAATGCCCGAAGTGTAAGGAGCCTCTTTGCTATACGACGCTTAAGAAGTGCATCAATGATGCACAGGATACTGTGCACCAGAGGATGATTTCAATTGTGGACCTGCCGGGGCATGAGACCCTGATGGCAACTGTTTTGAGCGGGGCGTCTCTTCTTGACGGGGCGATTTTAGTGATTGCTGCCAATGAGGAGTGCCCGCAGCCGCAGACTACTGAGCATTTGTCTGTTTTGAATATCGCGGGGATTAAGAATATAATTATTGTCCAGAATAAGGTTGATCTTGTGGATGAGAAGCAGGCGCTTGAGAATTACAACAAGATTAAGGAGTTCGTCAAGGGATCCATTGCAGAGGATGCGCCCATAATTCCTGTGTCTGCGCAGCACAGGGCAAATATTGATGTGCTGCTTTCTGCAATTCTTGATATAATGGTTGCCCCTAAAAGGGATGAGAAATGCGACCCTAAGATGTATGTTGCAAGGTCGTTTGATGTGAATAAGCCCAGTACAGAGCCGAAGAATCTGGTGGGCGGCATTATCGGCGGGACCCTTGTTGAGGGCAGGCTTAAGGTGAATGATGAAATTGAGCTGCGTCCCGGTATAAAAGTAGATGGTAAGTGGAGGCCTGTTACGACGAAGATAATGTCGATTGCGCAGGGGTCGC
>JAIWAJ010000137.1:0-4413 GCA_048634435.1 Methanosarcinales archaeon | reverse complement strand
TGACAGAAATCCAGCTCAACACCAAGTCAATGGAAGACATAAAGAAAATCGAGCAAAAATATGGGAAAGAATTTGCCAGGCGCATATCACGCGAGGCAGTGGGCGTCGGCATGGTCCAGAACCCAAAATACAATGACGGAAAACCGTGGTTCATCCAGTTCAGGCCGACCCTGCATTCCCCGCACAAAATCACAGAAGAAGAGCTTGAACAATACAAAAGCTTTGCATCAACACTTGACGAAATCGAAAACAAGATACAAAAAGCAAAAGATCACGGCACAGATACTTTTGATATTGAACTAGAACTGAAACTCGCAAAAAACAAACTCAAAGAAGGCCGGTTCAAAATGGCGGAAATCTACATCTCATCATTAAAAGATCGCTTAAGGACATGGAAGATATAAACAAACACAACAGCATGATATATATACTAATAACAACCATATAATAAAAATGGTGATAACTTGCCTGAAAATAAAAAAGAGACAGAAATCCCTCCACCCTCAGACACAACAGACCAGAACGCAAAAAGAGAGTCAGAAGACACAAAAAAAGACAAACCCATTAAATCTGAAGACAACGCATTCTCACAAGAAGAAATGAAAAATCTCGAAAGCAAAGAATCCAAAGTCAAAACCAACTTAGTTGACAGAATATTCAAAAAAAAGGTAAAACCACCTGCTGAAGAAACAAACAAAGATAAAAACGAAGTAAATCTTATCAGCAGCAACACAGACACTCCCGAAAACGAAATAAAAACCCTGAAAAAAGACCTGACAGGCGCAACCTCGCGTCTTGACAACATGTCAATAACAGTCGAAAAACTTGAAGGCAAAATGGAAAACGAACGCGCCGTAGCCACAGGAATAGAAGAGCGCATGTCACGACTCACCGAAGAGATCGGCGAACTGCGCTCAATGATTCTCGACAGGGAACGGGGATTCAATGAGATAGAAACAGGCTTCAAAAAAATAGAAGCCATGGCCGAAGAAATGCAGCCTGAGATGATCAAAAAGAACCTTGACAGAAAAGAACGAGACATAATACAGATCTCAGTTCAAATGGAGAAAGCAGACGCCATCGTTTCTGAAACAAACCGGCAGATTAAATTATTCCGGGAACAGATGGACAAAATAAAAAGTCTGGATAACCTGCTAACAGTCTCAAAAGACATCGAAAAAAACATATCAAAAATAAAAGACACAGAAAGATACACGGGCCGTATGGCTGCAAAAACAGAAGAATTATTCACAGAACTCGACAAAAGGATTACGCAATTCGCAACCCAGTCCTCAAAAATAGACAGTCTTGACGAGCTGACAAAAGAACTGATGGAATCATTCGACAAAAGCGAAGTAAAACTAAAAGAAGCAGTATTCAAAGAAGACCTGGAAAAACTCAAACAATCAATAACAGCTTCGAACCAGGAAAGCAGGAATTCAGAACTTTCAAGCATAAACTCCGGGTTCTCATCCCTGCAAGACAACTTCAACAAACTAAAAATCCAGTTTGAACTTCTGGATATCAACCCATCAACAACCGAAAGTACCAAAACAGATACAACCCAAAATACACCACAAAAAGTCACGGGACAACCATCAGAAGAACTACCATCTATAGACAATATAATATACGACAAAAAATTAAGCGAATTAAGAAAAGAAATAGAAGAGCAAAACAAAAAGAACGTATCAGAAATAGCCAATCTTCTCTCTATAACGCAAAAAAATGAGCAAGCCTACAAAGAGGAAATTGAGAACCTCAACCAGAAAATAAACAAAAAAACAAATGAAATCGCAAACGTAGAACATGGATATATGAAAGACAACATCAATGGACTGAGACAGCCACCACCCAAAGATTCAACAGACACAAATGCCCGCGCCATAAGACTCAATCAAAACATTCCACCTGAAAATGCATTTTTAAATGAAGACATCAACACGCAACCATTATACCTAAATACTACACCGTTCTACGACCATGACCTGCGCCTCAACAAATTAATTCGCCTTATAGACAAAACAGAAGTATCCCTAAAGAACAACAACATTGAGGACGCAAAAAAAGCATATAATGCCCTCGTTTCAGCATATAACACAGTCCACAAAAAAGTCCCCCAACCCCAGATTGAAGAGATAGATGTTCTCATCGAGCAACTAAACAATAAATTAAAAAATCACACAACATAAAAAAATTCAAACCATACCATACAATCTTCTCTTGCAAAAAAGAACATATACACACAGATAAACTCAAAAGACTTGATATTCATATTAACCCAACACGAACACATATAATACTAAAATACAAATAAAGAAAAAGAACTACTCAAAAGGTGAAAACATGCCCGAAATAAAAATCAAAAAAATAAAAGAAAACATCTGGGAAATACCACAAACAGGACAAATGCGCGTCCCTGCAAAAATATACGCATCAGACAAACTCATGGAAAAAATCAAACTGGACAAAACAACAGAACAGGCAAGAAACGTAGCATGCCTGAAAGGAATCCAGATGCACTCACTAGCCATGCCCGACGCCCACCAGGGATACGGATTCTCAATTGGCGGCGTAGCCGCATTCGACCTTGAAGAAGGCATAATCAGCCCCGGCGGCGTAGGCTACGACATAAATTGCGGCGTCCGCGCAATGACAACAAACCTCAAAGAATCAGACATCAAAGGCAAAGAACAGCAGCTTTTAAACATACTCTTCTCAAACATCCCGTCAGGCCTCGGAAGCAAAGGCCGCATCAGGGTAGACAAAAGCGAACTACGGGAAGTCATAGAAAACGGCGCAAAATGGGCAATAAAAAACAACTACGGCACAAAAAATGACCTTGACCACACAGAAGAATACGGCCACCTGAAATCAGACCACGAGACAATATCAGAAGAAGCAATAAAAAGAGGCTTGCCCCAGCTCGGCTCATTAGGATCCGGCAACCACTTTCTCGAATTCCAGAAAGTAGAAAAAATCTATGACGAAAAAACCGCAAAATCATTCGGCATCACAAGTACCGGCCAGATAACAATCATGATACACTGCGGGTCGCGCGGCCTTGGCCACCAGGTAGCATCAGACTACATAAGAGCAATGGAAAAAGAGTATGGCTACAAAGACCTACCCGACAGGGAACTGATAAACGCCCCAATACAATCAGAACTCGGCCAGAAATACCTCAAAGCCATGAGCGGCGCAGCCAACTACGCATGGGCAAATCGCCAGATGATAATGCACTGGGTCCGCGAAAGCTTCGCAAAAATATACAACACAACCCCTGAGGATCTGGAAATGAACCTCATCTACGACGTAGCCCACAACATAGCAAAAATCGAAAAACACGAGATAGACAACACAACAAAACAGGTCTGCATCCACCGCAAAGGCGCAACCCGCTCATTCGGCCCGGGGAGGGAAGAGCTCCCCGAAATCTACCGGAAAACAGGCCAGCCCGTAATCATCCCCGGCTCAATGGGCACCTCATCATACATCCTGGTCGGCACCAAAACCGCAGAACAAATCAGCTTTGGCTCAACAGCCCACGGCGCAGGAAGAGTCATGTCAAGATTCAAAGCCCAAAAGACATTCAGGGGCGAAAGAGTAAAACAGGATCTGGCAAAAGACGGCATCTCAGTGAAGAGCGCATCATGGAAAGGCCTTGCAGAAGAAGCGCCCGGGGTCTACAAAGACATAGACGAAGTAGTAAAAGTAAGCCATGAGCTGGGCATAGGCAACATCGTGGCAAAAGTAAAACCCCTCGGCGTAATAAAAGGCTGATTCATGACAAAAACAACGACACCTGATAAAGCATTTATATAAAATAAAATTCAACGAATTCATGCGCATTTTCTTAATTGACATCAAAGAATGCATAGAAAAGCGCGCAAAAATAGCGAGATTGAGCGACTCAGTACCAAACTCATTGACATAGAAAGCATATATAGTGTAAAGTATAATATAACTGTGATGTGAGTAAAATGCAAGAAAAGAAAATTAGTGGTCAGAATTTAAGAGAATTAAAGAAAGTTGTAGTTCCAATACTCAAACGCAATGGTGTTGTAAAGGCAGGAATATTCGGGTCCTATGCGCGAGGTGAAGCAAAAAAGGACAGTGATATTGATATTTTGATTGAACCTCCAAAAGGCATTGGATTTGGATTTATTGGCATTCAATTAGAACTTGAAGATAAATTAAAGAAAAAAGTGGATTTGTTAAGTTACAGGGCAATTCATCCTCTGTTAAAAGAAAGAATCTTGAGGGAAGAGGCAAAGATAATATGAATAAGAAAGACCATTTAATTTTCTTGGAACATATTTTGGAAAGCATAAAAGACATTGAATCTTATTCTAAAGGGATTTCTAAAAACAGGTTTTTCAAAGATAAGCAATTACAGGATGCAATTGTTAG
>JAIWAJ010000136.1:0-4428 GCA_048634435.1 Methanosarcinales archaeon | reverse complement strand
CACATACGTGACTACCGCTATTGAAAAAAAGATGCTATTGACAAAAGAGCAACGATATAGTGAGGAAGATATCGCATCTGATGAAATATACAGTAAGCTGGTTTTGAAGCAGGGAGGTATATGGATGGACAATAAAATGTCGCGATATTACTGTGACCTTAATCGAAATATCTCAAAATGTATTTATAGTGATGATACTTTTGCAGACAATGAGAGTATTTGGAAAAGAGCACTAACAAAAGCAGAAGAAGAGAAAATACATGAATTCTACAGAAAATTTTATTTCCTATTGATAAACTTGCTTGATACCTATAAATTTAATGTTATTTTTGACGGTCATACGATGAAAGATCTCGAAGGAAGGGCAGATATCAGTATGGGTACTCATTACATACCTAAATTTTATCTGCCAATTGTAGGCAGCATCTCGCGAAAAATAAAACATATTGGTTACGACTCTGTTGGGATTAACAAGCCATTTCGCGGTGGATTTATTCTTGAATGGATTTCAATTAAATTCCCATGCGTCTTTATTCTTTCCATGGAAGTTAATAAAAAGTTATATATGACTAAAAACAGGCTAAAAGTTATTCCAGAAAAAGCAGATAAATTGGCTGATGATATGGTCAATATTTTTGATATTGTTGAGGATGAAGGATATAGATTACCGGATAATAAATAATATCTGGCACCAAACAATCTGTCCGCAGGACTAAGGAACCCCCGTCGTCGTCGGAACTCGAATTTTATTGAACTTAACGCCTATTATGTTGACTTTTTGTGTGCTTTATGCGCCATTTTGGGTGAAAAAGCATACTTTTGTCAACATAATAGGCGTTTTGGGTGGTAAAGCGCACTTTTGTCAATTAATACCCTGTTTTGGGGGGTAAAGCATACTTTTGTCTGCTTTTGCCTGCTTAATGCGCTGTTTGAGGTGATGGGGTTTAGTCCGGCAACGAAATCAGATATATATATCTTGGGACCAAATGTAGATTTATATCTGGTTTATATCTGGATTTATATATATCTGGAAATATGTCTGGAAATATGTCTGAAAAAAATGTGTGTGATGAAATAGAATGTTCTTTCCCAATATTCTCGAAGAAATAGGACTCACAGAAAACGAATCCAAAGTATATCTTGCCCTCCTCAAGTTCGGCTCAGCTACAGCAGGTGAGATATCAGAAAAGAGCGGCGTGCACAGGCGCAATGTCTACGACGCAATCGAGCGCCTCAAGGAAAAACAACTGGTGAATGCACTTGCAAGGAACAACAAGAAATACTTCCAGCCAAGTGACCCGGGAGAACTCATAAACATACTCAAAAACAAGGAAAAAAACATTGAATCAATGCTTCCTGACCTAAAAAAGCTCTACGAAAACCCTGAAACCAAGCCGGTGGTACAGGCATTTTACGGAGACGAGGGCCTGAAAATAATCATGGACATGCAGACAGAAGACAACCATGAAATCTTCGTCCTTGCAAGCAAGGATTCAGTTGCGGAAATGCTCAGGTTCACGTATCCTGAGTATGTTAAGAAAAGAGTTGAGAAGGGCATCTGGATCAATTTCATCTTCAACTCATTTGAAGGCGGGAAAAACGTATCGTCTGCTCCTCTCTCGAGAGTCCGGTACTTCCCGAAAGAATACTCTGTGCCGTCAACTTTCATGATCTGGGGTGAAAAATCCTCTATAATGCTGTTCACAGAAAAAGCACCACTGATAATGCTTTTTGACAACCCGAAAATTGCAAAAGACTTTATGGACTATTTCAACATCGTCTGGGAAATCGCAATCCGTTGAACAGGCCTATAAAAGTGAACTTCCAGATGTTATGTTCAGACAAAGACATATAAAAAATAGAAAATAACATAGACTATCAAAAATACAACATTTGTTGTGTGCCTATGGATGCTGAAATCATAATTCTGTTCATGCTCATAATACTGTCAGGGACATTCTCTGGCATAGAGACTGCTATCTTCTCACTCAGCGACATCAAAGTAAGAAACCTTGTAAAGCAGGGTAGGAGAGGTGCAAAAACACTCAAAAAACTCAAGGAAAACCCGCACAGGCTTCTTATTACAATACTCTTCGGCAACAACATCGTAAATGTCGGCGCATCCGCGCTTGCAACTGTAATAGTCACGAACTCCCTTGGGTCGACAGCAGTAGGCATAAGCCTTGGAATAGCGACAGGCATGATGACATTCGTCCTGCTGGTATTCGGGGAAATAACCCCCAAGGCCATCGCGCACCAGAACGCAGAAAAAATATCCCTGCTGTCCGCAAAGCCAATTGACGTCCTGACAAAAATACTGTCACCAGTAATATGGCTCCTTGAAAAAATAACAGGCTTCATCATAAAGATAATAGGAGGCGAGCCGGAAAAAGGACTAATAACTGTCGACGAGCTCAGGACTACAATATCAGTCGGGGCAGAAGAAGGCATAATCAAGAGAGACGAGGAGGAAATCATACATAATGTCTTTGAATTCGGCAGTACATCTGCAGGAGAAATCATGATACCCAGAACCGATATGTTCTGCCTTGAGGCAGATACGAAAATAAAAGATGTCATGAAAGTCGTGCCTGGGAACAGGTACACAAGAATACCGGTCTACAAAGAGCGCCGCGATAACATAATAGGCATACTTTATGTGAAAGACATCATCAAGTACATAGGTAAAAAAGACAGTAATACTATAGAAAAGATAATCCGCCCGGCCTTCTTCGTCCCGGAAACCAAGAACCTTCCCCTTCTCCTTAAGGAATTCAGGAAAAAAAGAGTACACATCGCAATAGTGGTTGACGAGTCCGGCGGAGTTGAAGGGCTCGTGACTCTTGAAGACATCCTGGAAGAAATCGTGGGTGAAATCTATGATGAAACAGACGCAAGAGAGACACTCATAAAACCAGCCACAAACGAAAGCTTTGAAATCGAGGGAAAAACAGAGATTGATGATGTCAACAAAATCCTGAAAACTGACATCCATGAGGAGCACTTCAACACAATTGCAGGCTATATAATCCACAATCTCGGGAGAATCCCGAAAAAAGGTGAAAAAGTCAAATTAGACAAGATGAAGATCACTATTCTTGATGCTGATGACAAAAAAATAAGAAAGTTGAGGATAAAAGTTGTCTGATTATCTATGCAAAGAGCATCTTCCTCATGGTGAGACCAACGAAAAACAAAAACCACGACATATCCACAAAAGACCGGAGAAAGACCCAAAAACGGATATCAAAAAGAACAAAAGAGGATAAAAACAAAAACGCAAAGGAGCGGGTGGGGGCGAAAGGGCGGACATCAAAAAGCACAAAGGGAGATAAAGTCTGCAATATAGTCAAAAAAAAACAGGCACATAAAACCAAATATTTACTGATACCACTTGCCCTGCTCACAATACTCGCAATTCTGATATACATGTCACTTGAAAAAGCCGGCACTGTTGAGGATAGCAGCAGCCAGCAAATCACGCGCAGCCCCGCAGTTGCGGGAACATTCTACCCGTCATCAAAAAATGACCTGAAAACCACTATACAGAAATATTACGGAAATGTAGACGATAGCATTCTCCCAAAAGATATCCGTGCAATAATCGCTCCCCATGCAGGATACGCATACTCAGGACAGACAGCTGCCATTGCATACAAGAACGCAGGAGGCAAAACAGTACTCTTGCTCGCGCCAAGCCATTACTTTTATTTTAATGGCGCATCAATAGCAAACGCCACGCATTACAGGACACCGCTGGGCGCAATTAAATTATCATCCAAAACAATCAGCATCAAAGAAGACCTCAGAAAATCAGGCCTTCTATACGCAGAAAAGAACGCGCACAAAAAAGAGCACTCGATTGAAGTGCAGCTCCCGTTCATCCAGGAAAGCCTCAAAGATCCTGAAATAATACCAATATTGATAGGCGGCGCCACAAGTTTCGATGACCTCGCAAAAATAGCGGACATACTGAACAGGTATATAGACGAAAGCACACTGATAGTCGCAAGTTCAGACTTCACCCATTACGGCCCGCGATTCAACTATGTCCCGTTCACAGGAAACATAGAAGAGAACATAAAGAAACTGGACTATGGAGCCCTTGAGCACATTGAAAAGAAGGACCCTGAAGGTTTCGATAACTATATTCAGAATACTGGTGCCACAATATGCGGCAATAAACCTATAACTATACTTCTTGGGATGATTCAGGAAAGTGAGCTCGAAGGCAAACTTCTGCATTATGATACATCAGGGCGCATCACAGGCGACTTCAGGAATTCTGTAAGCTACGTATCTTATGCATTCTATGAAGATAACACTCTAAATGAAGAGGAACAAATGTTCCTGACCTCACTTGCAAGAAATACATTGGAATCATACCTTAAGGACAAAAAAACACCTAGGATCAATAGAGATACAATG
>JAIWAJ010000135.1:0-4445 GCA_048634435.1 Methanosarcinales archaeon | reverse complement strand
TACTGGTTGCGCTTGTCTTAAAGTACACTCACAAGCGAAGCGATGTTGAGAGGATGCGCCAGGAACTTGAAGAGGAAGAAGCAGAAAGAGATTTTGATGAGTCCTGATGGGGGGGATAGGAGCGCCCCCAACGCGATTCGAACGCGCGACCCCTTGCTTAGGAGGCAAGTGCTCTATCCACTGAGCTACGGGGGCATAATGAATCTATTTGCGGGTAATTTTAAATTGTTTTTAAGCAGATTGAATAATGACCGTAATTTATATATAGTTTGGCACCATTATTTATTTTTATGACATTAGTGCTTGGCAGACAAATGTGCGGATTCTTAATGTTAGCCCAAGCGATGGCCTGTATGTAGGGCGCCTGATGTTATAATCTCTTTTCTGATTTGGTGCTCTGAATGACTATTACTAATAGGGTTATTACTCCGGGGATGTTTATTGGCAAAGAGGGGCCAGATATAATCTCGTTTGGGTCAGGGCAGCCGGATTTGCGGCCACCGTTTGATATCGGCGATGTTTTCTTGAATTTCAATAAATTTAAATACAGTAAAGTCGGCGGGGAGGATGAACTGAAGAGCAGGCTGCGCAAGTATGTGAAAAGTGAGTTCGGGCACGGGGTAGAAGAGGATTGTATTGTGATTACAAACGGGGCTTCTGAGGCACTTGATCTTGCACTGAGAAGGATATCTCTCAAGCCGGGTGGAAGCAGGGTGCTATTAACTAAACCGTACTATTATTCGTATCCGGAACTTGTTAAGATTAATCACATGGCTCCGGTATATACAGATGCGAATATTGATCTTGAAGATGTTAAAGAGAAATCAAAAACAGCGGATACAATGATTATTAACAGTCCTGCAAATCCCACGGGAAGCACTCTTGAAAAAAGTGTTCTTCGCGCAATCCAGGAGATTACTGAGGATAATGGTTGCGTTTTGATATCTGATGAAGTTTATCATTCGCTGACTTATGAGACAAGACATTATTCGCCAAAGGGCGATAATGTGGTAACAATTAACAGTTTCTCAAAGACGTATAGCCTTTGCGGGTACAGGGTTGGGTATGTGTTCTCTCATGATGCTGATTTTATGGCAGATATTTTAGGGATTAAGGCTCACAGCTCTATGAATACAAACCTGCTGTCGCAAAAGGTTGCATTGGAATGCCTTTCTGTACCTAAAGAGCATATTACCCGGAACAGGGAGATATTTCGGATGCGGAGGGATTATATTTACAGGCGGATTAAAGAGCTAAACCTTGAAATTGAGAAACCCGGCGGCGCATTTTATGTTCTTCCGAAGGTCGGTGATTCAATGAAAATGGCTGAGGATTTATTCTTTGAACATGATGTGATCACATATCCTGGTGAGTGGTTCGGGGCAGAAGGGCATTTGCGGCTGAGTTTTGCATTGCCTATTGAAAAAATTGACGAAGGGATGAGAAGGATTGAAAGTTATGTTGATAAATTATGAGTTGATATCCGGAATTATTTATATTGATTTGTGCATGAGATACTCTATGCAGAGACTGTTATGGGTGATGTAGGGATATCTCCAGAAAAAGAGTGTGTGGTTGAGGATTGAGGTGAAAAAGCATTGAGAATTATAACGATGGATGATGTTGATTCTGGTATCGTTGATGATATCCGGAGGGGGCGCATTTTTGTTTACCCGACTGATACGATTTATGGCATAGGGTGCAATGCGCTTGATGATGATGCAGTGAAGAGGGTATTTGCTGCGAAAAGAAGGGATGAGTCTGCGGCGCTTTCGGTTATTGCGCCGTCTTTTGAGTGGATTGTGAGGAATTGCGATGTTGACATGGATGTTGTGAGGAAGTATCTTCCTGGGCCTTATACGCTGATTGTGAAAAAGAAGGATGCTGGGTTTCTTTTTAGAGTTAGCGCTGGCAGGGATACGTTGGGTGTGCGGATTATTGATCATCCTGTTATGAAGTTTTTTGAGATGGCGGGGGTTCCTTTTGTGACTACGTCAGTTAATGCGTCTGGTGATGAGCCGGTTTGCGATGTTTCTGAGGTTCCAAAAGAGATTTTGAGGTTTGTCGATGTTGTGATTGATGATGGGATTATTTCTGGGAAGCCGTCTAAGATTATTGATTTGAGTGAAGGTAAGGTGAAGGTTGTCAGGAGATGAGGGATATTTTCATCGTGTGAGATGATGGGGCTTTTCTCAGCATGTTTTTTCTAAGAAACATATCCTGTGATTTTTTTGTTCTTTTAAGCAAAAGTTGTTGAGGGTGAGTCTTCAAACACAAGGCTTAAGACTTATAAGTTTTATTTTATTATCTAATTATCGTGTCTCGAATGTATAGGAAAGGAAGTAGCTGGCGGATTTGGGGTTTATTGATTGTAATTCTGGCGGTCATGATATTCGCTATCCATCATCCTCCAGATAATGATGTAACCGGAGATGTAATTCGCGATGACCATTATGAAGATGAAGTAGAGAGACAACAGGAAGAGGATAATAATCAGCAGCAGATGGAAGAAGAATTACAAAGGCAATATGAACAAGAGCAGCATGAGGACCAGCTAAAAAAGCAGGAGTCTCAAAAATCTCCAGCCTGCTCACCTGGCTGGAAATGCAGGGATTCTGATACAAAAGCGTATCAGTCTACTGATTGTTCCTGGTCTGAATCTAAAAATTGCGAGTATGGCTGTTCTCGCGGGAAATGTAATTATAAGCCGCAAACTACTGAATCATCGGTCTCCTCAGTGTCAGATGGAGATACGATTAAATTGTCGAATGGAGAGACTGTAAGGTTAATAGGAATAAATACTCCTGAGTCAGGATATTTTTGCTCCACAGAAGCAACAGATAAATTAAAGGATTTCATTCTCAAAAAGGAAGTAAGTTTAGAGAGAGATGCCGTTGACAAAGACCGATATGGAAGATTATTAAGATATGTTCACATTGGCAATACTTTTGTGAATCTTGAGATGGTTCGGCTGGGGCTGGCTCATAAATATGAATATGGCTCAAATACAAAATATTCAGCTCAATTTGAACAGGCAGAGAATGAAGCTAAACAAAATGAAGGCTGCTTATGGAAGAGCTCACAGGAAGATTATGTTCAGGACCAATGTATTCACATAACAAACTTCCATTCGAATGCTGATGGAAATGATAATTATAATCTGAATGATGAATATGTGACTTTTGGAAATAAATGTTCTTATTCAATTGACATGAGCGGCTGGACAGTCAAGGATGAAACTGCATCTCATATCTATACATTACCCTCATTTATATTCCATGGCAGAGCAACATTTACTTTATATACAGGTACAGGAGCAGACACAGATGCTGCATTGTATTGGGGCAGAACAAGCGGTAATTATGCGTCAATATGGAACAATAATGGAGATACATTATTTTTAAGAGATTTAAAAGGGTATCTGGTTCTGACTCAGGATTGCTGAGTTTATCTGGCGTCGGAACGGATGCAGTCGATTACTATTTCTGCTATCGTCTACTTTTGAGAGTATCTTCTTTGGCAGGCATTCATAACACCTTCCAGGTAAGTCTTGTATCTTGGCTCAAAGTCATTGAAATCCTTGATTGTTGCAAATGCAACATCGTATAGAGCATCTTCATTTTTGCAGTATCTGATTTTTCCTTCTTTCAGTACTCTTATGCGGATGTAGATGGGAAGCTGCTGGTATATCTGTATGTCTGTTTTGTTGAAATCAGTATGTCAACAGTATCTTTTCAGCAAATTTCTGTTAAAGTCAACCTCTTTTTCAGATAGTCCTGAAATAATGTTGTCAAAATCCAGAATAAACATTTTTGCGTCCTTTAGCATATTTTTTAGTGCTTCGTCATCTACAATCTTCATATAATACTGGGCGTTGATTCTTTTACCTCTATGGTCCTCAATGATTTTTGTCTTTTCTTCACCAAGAATATTTTTTACAGCCAGTATTGAGCAGAAATGATTTTCGCATTTCATTCCCAGTCTCTGCAAAAATGAATATAGGGCATAGTATTCTGCATAATAGATAATTACTGTTGTCCAGAGAGAGTCATTGGATTCAAACATTTCATGAGCGCGTTTTAGGGATGTCTTCGCCTGCTCAAGATAAGATATTGCAAGCCTTTCATTTGGCTCTGCAATTTTCAGGCCGTTTCTAAGTGCAAAACACCATTTTAAAGTTTTTTCAGGCATAATAATCCCACATTGCATTTACAAAAAAAGAAAAGTTGCTTAAGATAATGTGATTTTCCAGAATTTCGATTATAAGTGCTTCCTTTTTTTGAAGACCTTCAAAAAATAGTGTCTCTTTTAAAACAACTTCATGGAATTCACAGGGCAGCAGGTGCCGGGGCAGGTCCTGTTTTTTTTCACTTACAATAAGAAGGTCAAAATCAGATGTTTTGTTTGCCCTGAATTTTGCAAAACTTCCAAAAACAATTATTGGC
>JAIWAJ010000134.1:0-4426 GCA_048634435.1 Methanosarcinales archaeon | reverse complement strand
TGCCCACCTGACATAATAATCAACCATTTCATTACTGCTGAGCGAAACGCCCTCCCGAGACAAGATATATTGACCATCTTTATAGAATTCGCTGGCGGCCGGGGAAAATTTTCGGAAGTCCTGAAAAGGGCACACTGCGGTGGTTGATTTGCACATAACAATAGATTAAGACTAATTTAATTCACATTTTATGTTCTTTATATTTCTTATAATCGGTTTAAGTGACTCAATCGCTTCTTTTTTGATTTCCGGGAAAAAGTATCTTAATGGCTTAAAATTTTTTTGTAAATTGAGATAATATATCTGACTTTTTTTGCGTATGTAATATTTTCCTGAATTGACCTCGATTTCTGAGATTTTCTGTGCATATATTCCTATATCGTCAAGAACAACATAAACTAAATATGCGTCTTTCCAATTTTCTTTGTAACTGTCGAGCAGATACTTCTGGATAATTATGGAGTTTGTCTTATTATGGCTTGAATATTTTACCTCAATCAGCGCACTGGATTTCTTTTCTGGAGTGTGTATTAAAAGGTCTGGTGAGGTTCTTATTCTCATAGAGGTCTCGTCGTTCTTCTTCTTCAATTCATGCGCGACTACTGAGAAAGTGCTTTCGTATCCAAAAGGGAATGCCTGATAGCCAGAGAGAATAAATACTTCTTCTACGATTGACTTACCTATTAGCCCAATTAACCTGTTCTGAAAGAATTCCAAACTGTTTGTCATAATTCACTATTGAAGCGTAATTATTTATATCTTTGTCATTTTCTTAAATGCACTATTCACAGGAAGTATTCATCCGAGATTATAATGCTTTTATTCTGCCTGCTCTTGGTTCGTAGCATGAGCCTTCTGCAAGGAGTTCGTCTATTGCGGATTCGGTTACGGATTCGGGGAGGCCGGCTTTTTCTATGATTTTTGTGTATTCTACGCCGTCTCCTGTGTCCAGTTCTTCTATTGATTTCATTACTATGGTTTTTGCTGCTGTTGTGTCAGTTTCTTTGCTGTCTTCTTCGTTTTTTTCTTCTTTTACGGTTTGTGCGCTGATGACGTTTTCGACATCCTCACTTTTTATGTCCTTGTTTTCAAGGCCTTTTTTCAGGTCTTCGACATCTTTATGCTTCTTTGCTTCAGCTATGATAATTTCGCTTTTTGATTTTTGCTTTGAGAGCATATGCACCAGTTCGATTTTTCTTAAGGTTTCGCAGTTGGGGTCGTCTATTCTCTTGACGATTTCAGGATAGATGTGCGTCTCGTTGTTGTACTGTCGTATGCGCCCGATGATGTCCACTATGTCGCCTTTTTTTACTTTCTGGATATGGGTTGTGTCCTGGAATGCCTTTATTCTTATCATGCCTGTGCTGTCGTCGAGGACAATGAAGCCGTATTTTTTATCGTCGCTCACGTAAGTGTTTATGGCTGTTGCGAGGATGTGGACTCTTGAGAGCTTGCGCCCGTCTTCTGTCAAAACGCGGTTTGGGTTAGATTCGTCCTGTGGTGTGTATTTACCGTGGATGATGTCCTTTATCCTGCATTTTTGGGCTGTAAGCCTTTTTTGTTCGATCATGGTTTATACTCTCCTTATGTGGCCCTGCCTGGGCTCGAACAGTTCACCTTCGCGCTTGAGCTTCTGGATTATCTCTTCTGCGTCTTCAATGCCCTGCTCTTCTGCGGATGCTTTTATGTCCTCGATAAGGACTGATTTGTCTTCTGTCTCTTTCTGCATGTCGCTTATTAGTGTGAGTATTATCCTTATTTTGTTTCTCTGGCTGCTTGTGGTGCCGCTTTCGAGGCGGTCTATGTCGAATTTCCCGGTCTCCGGGTCTATCCCGACCTGCATGAGGCAGTCTGTCAATAGTTTGATTGCTCTTTGTGCGTCCTCTTTGTGGACTTTGTCTGAGAGCCGGACCCTTGCTGATGCTTCTGAGAGCCGCACTAATGCTTCCAGTTGGCGTGCGCCAATGGGGACCGGTGATACTTCTTCTGTGCCTGCGTATTTGCTTCTTAAGCCCACGTAGAATCTCTCGATTTCCTTTTGCGCGGCTTTTGACAGTTTCGGGCTTATGTTGGCTTTTACGTATGAGATGTATTTTCTTAATATGCTGCTGTCAAGGGGAGGGTTCTGTTCTTCGGGGTTCTCGTGCATCTTGAGGATGTGCCTGACAAGGAGTGTGTCTTTTTCTTTGTTTGGCTCGTCTCTTATAGGGAAGATGAGGTCGAACCTGCTCAGTAGTGTGTCAGGGATGTCTATCTGCTCAGGGAGAGACTGGTACGGGTCGAATCTGCCGAATTTGGGGTTTGCTGCTGCAAGTATTGTCGTCTGCGCATTCAGTGTTGCCTGGATGTTTGCTTTTGAGATGGTTACTGTCTGCTGCTCTGCGACCTCGTGCATTGCGCTCCTGTCTTCCTGGGACATCTTGTCCAGCTCGTCTATTGCTACAAGGCCTTTGTTTGCGAGTACGAGTGCGCCTGCTTCAAGGGCCCAGCCGCGCATGAACTCGTCTTTGACTACGGTGGCTGTAAGGCCAGCTCCTGATGCGGATTTTCCGACGACATAGCGCGCCTTCGGCGCAAGTCCTGCCGTGTATTTCAGTATCTGGCTTTTTCCTGAGCCCGGGTCGCCGACGAGCAGTATGTGTATGTCTCCTCTTGTTACGATTCCGTCCGGGCGCACTTTTCTCAGGCCGCCAAAGAGCTGAAGGGCTATTGCCTGTTTTATGTCCTTGTAGCCGTAGATTGAGGGTGCTATTGAGTCTGTTAGCATCTCGTAGACTTTCGGGTTCTCTGAGAGTTCTTTTATCTTTTTCTCGTCTTCAGGGGAAATCTCTATTTCCTCGAACTCAAATTCTATTGGCTCAATGTAGTTGCCGTCTATGTATATGTCGCGCCTCTTGCTTTCTTTGCCCCTGTCTGATTTTATGGGGATGTCGTCGAGGGTGCCGGTTACGACTACTTTGCTTCCCGGGACGACTCTTTTCTGGAATTTCGGGTCAACCAGGTCGTTTTTTATGAAGACGCCTATTTTTCTTGCCTGGGCGCTTCCCTCGAGTCTTTCAGGGGATTCTTCCACTTCGAGGCGCTGGATGTCTACCATCTTTCGCTCTACCATCTCGAAGCCGCGCTTGTTGCCGCACTCGCACATGTAGGGGGTGGTGAGGTCCTGGTCTTCCTGGAGCATCATTATGCGCTCGCCGCATGCCCTGCATTCGAAGGTTGCCAGCACGATTTCGGGCCTCACTTCTGATGCCTGCTTTATTATGCCTTCTACAGCGATGAATTTTTTGAGGTGCTTGCTTCTCAGGTTCTTGATGCTTACTGTCTGGGTTCCTGGCAGCCCTTTTATGCGCAGGGGGATCTGGGATTCTATCTCTTCTCCTACATCGACGTTTCTTGTTGCCTCCTCTGATGCTTTGAAGAATTCTTCGGGCTCTTCAAGAAGGTGGTCTGCGATTTCTATGTCGAAGCGCTCGAGGTCGGTGTAGTCGATTACGAGGGCTGTCCTGTCCTGGACTGCTTTGAGCAGCTGGGTGTAGCATACTTCTGAGAAGAATACCTCGAGTTTTGAGAGCAGGTCTGCGTAGTCCATTATCTTTTATTTTACGGGCAATTTTAAAAGGGTTGTGTGTGAGGGAAGCTTGCCGATATAGGATATAATCTCCTTAGAACCTCTAGCATCATATGGCTTTGATTTGTTTCAGGTTTCCTTTTAGTTTTTCTACGGATACTTTGACTTCTTCTTCTGATTTTCCGCCGGTGCATATGACTTTTCCTGAGCTGAACAGGAGAAATACTGTCTTTGGGCCGTCGAGGCGGTAGACCAGGCCAGGAAATTGCTCTGGCTCGTATTCTGTTCCCTCAAGCTGGAACGCTATCTGGTTCAGGTTCAGCTCTGTGCCTACGCTGGCTGAAGCTACTATGTTCTGGATCTTGAGCCCGTTTGTGCCATTCACTTCTATGCCGAGAGACTTTATTTTTTGGACTATATTTGTAACAGCTGCCTTTGCCTGGTCCGGTGATTTCGTGCCGGTGCATACGATTTTTCCTGTGTTGAATATCAGTGCTGCGGCTTTTGGATTCTCCAGCCTCATAACAAGGCCCGGGAACTGCTCGGGCTCGTATTCTGTTCCTTCAAGTTCCATCGCGAGCCTTGACAGCGGAATCTTCATATCTGCTGAACAGGAAGCAACGACATTGTGAATTTTAATTGTATCACTCATAAGATATCCCCTCTCTTTTCATTTTTTATTCTCAAGCCTGAACTGTATTTTCCCTGCAAAGGTTTTTAAATTCAGTGAGTTATTATATTTTTTATATTATAGTTAGTCTCAATTAATTTTTGATATATTTAAATTTTACTTTATTGGCGGTGAGTTTTGTGTGTCTTGTGAAAAAATTTAACCTGGATTTGAAAAGGTATTTTGTT
>JAIWAJ010000133.1:0-4488 GCA_048634435.1 Methanosarcinales archaeon | reverse complement strand
CACCTGGATACTTTTACTCTTGAGTAGCCTGTGTTTTTGACGAGCTCTGACTGGGTTGCTTTTCCTTTCAGTTCGACAAGGTTTTTCAGGATCTTTTTCTGGTCAGCGTCAAGGAATTTGTAGGTTGCGCTTGCGTCTTTTTTTATCTGGGTGATTCTTTTTTCGTATTTTTCGGATATGAAGTAGTATGTCAGGCTCCCGACGAACATGCCGAAGAGGGAGAGCAGTACCAATGAGAGGGAAACTTCGTTTTTTATCCTGCAGTCGACGTCGCACAGGATGGAGTCGTTCAGGTAGGTTATGCTGAAAAATAGTATGACTGCAAAGCCTGTGATGATGCTGATTATCAGCCATAGCTGGATGAATTTGTTTTTCGGGGCCATATTAAGTAGTTGTTTGTGCAGTTAAGTTTATGTGTTTTTTGCTGCGATGTTTGCGCTTAGTGTTGTGATTATGGTTTAGTGTTCAATGCAGTCGTCTGTTATGTCTTCTGTTTCATTGAAGCGCCATTTGGGTTCTTCTTTTTTGTTGGGCTTTTCCGGTTCTTTTTTCTGTGGTTGGGGTTCTTTTTTTGGTGATACTGCGGTCTTTATGGGGGGCAGGACACTGCCGCGCGTTATTGTGCTTAGTGTTTTGTCAATTGCTTTTTTCGCGTCTTCGTTTACCTGGAATGCTGCTTCGAAGCCTGCTTTGTGTTTGTCAGTGTCGTATCTTGGGATTATGTGGATGTGGAGATGGGGGACAGCCTGGCCTGCTGCTTCGCCGTTGTTTGCGCCGATGTTGTAGCCTTTTGCTCCCAGCCGCTCTGTTATTGTTTTTGCGAGGTGCCGGACTATCCGGAAGATTTGTCCTGCGTCTTCTTCGGGGAGGTCTGTGAGGGTTGTTGTGTGCTTTTTCGGGATTACGAGGCAGTGGCCGATTGCGCGGGGATTGACGTCGAGGAATGCGAGGAATTTTGCGTCTTCGTATATTTTTTTTGAGGGGATTTGCCCGGTTGCAATTTTACAGAATATGCAGTCTGTCATTTTTGTTCACCTTCGTTATGATTGTTTAGCCTGTATGTTTTTATTATCTTTTTTTCTTTGCCGTCTTTTACTCTTGCTGTTACGGATACGTATTTTGAGATTGTGCTTGATTCTATCTTCTTTTTCAGGAGGTAGTCGACCTGGAATATGCCTGCGGAGTTGCTCATGAGTATTTCTATCCGGATAGGGGTCTGTTTTGAGTATGAGATGTCTATGCTTTCGATTGACATGGCAGAGACTGAATGGATGTCTATTTTTCCGAGGTCGAAAGGGATTCGTGCCCTGCCTTTTTCCATGTCGAGGCCGTCTGCGATCATTACGATCCCTCCTTCTATTGTGTGCGTGGTTGTGTTTGTGTCGTGGCAGAGCATGGCGTGGAGGATTTCTGTGGTGATTATTGTTCTTTGCTTTTCTTGGTAGATGTCTTTGAGGATGTCTTCGATTATCGGCGGGGCGAGGGCTATGCTCATGCGCTCGTGGTCTTCGCGGCTTATGGCGTTCCCGATGTCGTGGAGGGCTGATGCGAGGAATACTATGATTTCTGCGTCCTCGTAGTCAAGGTTGTGGTCTTTTACGCTGCTTGGGGTTATTCCTGCTTTTTTGAGGTTTCTTAATAGTTTCAGGGACAGGTTTGAGACTATTTTGATGTGGGTTTTGCCGTGGTCTGTCATATTCAGGCGCTTTACTGCCATTATGTTTGATGAGTCCCAGAGCGTGTTTAGTTTTATGTTTTTGTTTACTTTGTATAGTGCCTGTGCGAGTTTTTTGTTGCTGTTTGTGGGGATGTTCATTGTTTCACCTGAGTGTTTTTTGGGTTGTTTATGTTCTTTTTTTGGCAGGAATGCTTTTATATGTGTGTCTGTGTGGCGGTGGGCGTTTTTTTGTGATGGGGGCATTGATGAGTTATAACCTCTGCATGGGTTAACTTTATATAGTTTTTGACCCATATATAGGTTATGCAGAGAGAGAAAATTATCCAGATACTTTCGGAGTGGAATTTCTGGTTCAGGAGCAGGGAAACCGGGATTGATAGAAAGGAATATGTTGATAAGGCAGTCAGGATTATCAAGTGCAGTGAAGTTGGGATTGTTTCAGGTGTCAGAAGAAGTGGAAAGTCGACTATTCTTCTGCAGATCGCTGAAAGCCTGATAGGCAAAGGCGTGAACCCAAGAAACATACTGATAGTCAATTTCGAGGATTACAGATGGGAGGAATATACTCTTGATTTGCTGTCTGAGATATGGGATGTTTACAATGAGGATGTGCATGAAGAAGGGAAGATTTATTTGTTTCTGGATGAAGTGCATGCTGTAGAGGGCTGGGAAAGATTTATCAGAACTTTGTATGAGTTAAAAGAGGTTAATATATTTGTTACAGGCTCTTCGTCAAGGCTTTTGAGTGAGGAATATGCTGCTCTGCTATCCGGAAGATATATGCCGCTGGTTGTTTATCCGCTGTCTTTTGCAGAGTATCTGCGCTTTAATGAGGTTGCGCCAGACAGCAAGGTAGAGTTGACAGCGAAAAAGAAGCTGATACTGAAGCATTTAAGTAGTTATATGAAGGCAGGGGGGTTTCCGAAGTATGTGGTTACAGGGGATGATGAGTTGCTGTCTTCGTATTTTGAGACGATAATCCTGAAAGACGTTGCAGAGAGATATAAAGTCAAAGAAATTGCTAATTTGAGGAAACTTGCGGTCTATTACCTGACAAATATCGCAGGCAGGATAACGTATAATTCAATAAAAGAATTTCTGCATCTGCCTTTGAATTCAATAGAGAGATATTCATACTATTTTGAAGAGGTTTATCTTATTGATTTTGTTCCCTGCTTTTCATATTCACTTAAATCCCAGGAAAAGCTTCCGAGGAAAGTGTATTGCGTTGATACGGGGCTTGCAGAAATTGTGGGTTTCAGGTTTATGGATAATCATGGCAAGTTTATGGAGAATCTGGTGTTTGTTGAGCTGAAGAGGCGCTTTGGGAAAGAGGATTTGTTTTATTATATGAAGAATGATTTTGAGGTAGATTTTGTTGTCAGGGCAGGTTTGGTGGTAAAGCAGTTGGTTCAGGTGTGCTATTCACTGGAAAATAAGAGGACTATGGCGCGGGAGATGAAGGCGCTGGTTAAGGCAAGTGGTGAGCTGAAGTGCAGTGATTTGCTTATTATCACATGGGATGAAGAGGGTGAGGAAGTTGTTGATGGAAAGAAGGTGACGATTGTTGCACTCTGGAAGTGGCTTCTTTTTGGGTTTTGATTATTTTTATATACTATTGTGAGCATATTTGTGTTTATGGGACTTGATCATTCTTATGAGGATCTGCATAAGCTGGCTAACCTGCGCGGGAAGATGCAACAGTTGTATTCGAATCTGGCGCTTAGGACTTTTGCGTTTTCCTGTGTTTCTTTTTTTGTGCCTATTTATCTCCTGTTTTTCCGGGGGTTGAGTTTTGAGAGTGTAGCTTTGTTTTTTGTTGTGTTTTTCGGGGTGGAGGCTCTTTTTTCGCCCATTGCTCTTATGCTTTCGCAGAGGATCGGGCTTAAGAATACTGTTGTTGTTTCTATGCCCTTTAGTATTCTTTTTTTTGTGATGCTTTACAGGATGGGTGACGGGCTTTTGCTTCCTTTATGGGTTGTTGCGCTTGTTGGCGGCGCGGGGGAGGCGCTTTATTTTACTGCGCTTAATATTGATTTTGCTCTCAATACGAAGAAGGAGTACAGGGGGTATAATATGGGGGCTCTTGATTCTTTTTTTAAGTCGTCTGCGCTGTTCGGGCCGATTTTCGGGGCATTGGTTATTGTGTATTTTGGCTTTGAGCTGCTTTTTGGTCTTGTGCTTCTTGTTTTGATGCTCTGCATGATTCCTGCTTTGCTTGTGAGGGTCAGGCGGGAGAAGTTCAGGATTCGTTTTTCGAGGGTATTCGGAGTGCGCAATGTGCGGTATTTGCTTGCGTTTTTTGCGTACGGGATTGTGTCGGCTGCGGAGTGGTTTTTGTGGCCGGTGTTTGTGTTTGTAGTGCTTAGTTCCGGTGCGATGAATGTGTCATGCCTGATGAATGTGGCGCTTGCCGTTGCATTGGTGGGTTTGGGCAGTGCGGTTTTTGCGGGCTTTTTCAGGCTTGTGTCATCGCGTTTCAGTGTTTCTGCTTTTTTGAAGGTGGGGGCTTTGCTTTATGCTGTGACGTGGGTTCTTCGGGCGAATAGTTCTGTTGCTATTGATGTTTATGCTCTTTCGTTTCTTAGCGGGCTTGTGATTGTGCTTGTCCATATACCTTTTTTTACTGATACGATCGAGAGGGCGAAGGAGAGAGGGGTTGTTGAGTTTATAGCGTTTCGGGAGTTTGTGGTGTGTGCCGGCAGAGTTGCGTTTTTTGGAGTGTTTTTTTGGGCGCTTGCTTGTGGGTGGCCTGTGTTTGATATTGGGTTTCTGGCGGCTGCGGCGGCCAGTCTTTTGTTTCTGGCTGT
>JAIWAJ010000132.1:0-4423 GCA_048634435.1 Methanosarcinales archaeon | reverse complement strand
ACCTCCATGGCATCAGAAACAAAAAGGCATCATGCCACCGGAAAAACATTGAAATCGAAAAGATAATGTCAGAGACAATAGCGCACGTAAACAGGCATCTTGCCAGCACATCGCGCGCAAAATCATAAGACCTTGGTGATTATTGTATCATCTTAAGCTTTTAAGTCGCATTTATTCATGCTTTTCAGCGACATTAAAATCACAAAGAAATTAAAATAACAAGAACTACAATATGAATTATGACCTCACTCAGATTTTCAATGCCGTGCCGCAATGCAGAAACAATAAAAGACCTGATACAATATTTAGAAACAGGCACCAGCAAAAACAAAATAGATGAAATCTATTTCTCAGACCCTGCTATATACGGGTCAGGGAGAATCAAAAGCATCAGCAACGCAACAGGCATAATTAATCTAATCCGCAAAAATAACATAAAACCAAATTTAATAATGAACAGCACATGCGAGGGCGCAGAAGCATACGACCACAACACAATAGACCAGCTCATAAAATCAATAGGCAGGCTGCACAGGCAATACGGCCTTGATTCTGTAACAATTGCAAATCCACTCATAATACAGACAATAAAAAACAGGTTCCCCAAAATACAGATCACAGCATCCGTTCTTGGAGAAATCGACTCTGTCCAGAGAGCCATGTTCTATGACAAACTGGGAGCAGACGTAATCGTACCTGACCGCGACATAAACAGGGACATAAAAAAACTTAAAGAAATAAAAGAGGCAATCAATGGAGAGCTTCGCATCATGGTAAATGAAGGCTGTATGTATCGCTGCCCCTATCGCTTGTTTCACTTCAACTACATATCGCACCTGAGTAAAGAAAATAAAATCCATGCAGAGCATTTTTTCAGCAACTGCCATCTGATAGACAAGATAGACCCTGCACAGGTATTCAAATCAAACTGGATACGCCCAGAAGACACAGTAAAATACAGGAAGATCACCACATTATTCAAAATATCCGGCCGCACAAGAGACAAAGAATGGATACAAAACGCGGCGAAAGCCTATCTGCAGGAATCATACGACGGCAACATACTCGACCTCATGGACTCGAACCTTCACACATTCAAAAAGCGCTTCAACGCATATATAAGCAACAAGGAACTGCAGGAGTTTCACTCGCATGTCATCTCATGCGACAAAAACTGCCACCGGTGCACTTACTGCGAAAGCACGGCCAATAAATTGCTGAAATTCAAAGAGACATGACCGCTTTCAGCATGCATCCATGCATTGCACAAACATATCAGATAGATGCGGCTTTTGCACGCAATCATCAGTTAGTTTTATTAATTTTTAACAATATTCTATAAAGATATAATTCAGGAGAGACAAGCAGGTGATTTATGTGACATTAAAGGTCGACAAAAGCAAATGCTTATCATGCGGCGGCTGCATTTCAATATGCCCGAAAGATGCGCTCACTCTAAGAAACATGGCAATAGAAATCGATGAAAGCAAATGCACAGAATGCGCAATATGCATCAATTTCTGCCCCCTCGGCGCATTAAAGCTCACGACAAACCTGTAGGTGTGATAAAATGGATGAGAATTACGATGTAATCATTGTCGGTGCAGGCCCTGCAGGCACCATCACCGCAAAAAAATGCGCAGAAAAAGGAATAAAAGTCCTTGTACTTGAAAAAAGGCCTGAAATCGGTGCCCCCAAAAGATGTGCAGAAGGATTGGGGCACCCGGACCTGATGCGCCTCGGCTACACAGGAAAAGAGCGCTTTGTTGCCCAGACAATAAACGGGGGAATCATCATTACCCCGAATGGGAAATCACTTGAATTACCCCCGGATGACTCTGGCGGATACATACTTGAGCGCAAAGTATTTGACAAATTCCTGGCATATGATGCCGCAAAAGCAGGGGCGAAAATATACACAAAAGCAGAAGTTTATGGCTTGATAAAAACAGGCGGCACTATCTCTGGTGTAAAAGTAATCTACAATGGAGAAAAGAAAGAAATTCACAGTAAAATAATTGTTGCAGCAGACGGGGTTGAATCAAAAATATCACGAATCGCAGGACTGCCAACCTGTAACACTCCAAAATCAATGGATTCAGGACACCAGTATGAAATGGCAAACATTGATATCAAAGACCCGCACAAGATATACATACATTTTGGCAATGATATTGCCCCGCGGGGATACATCTGGATATTCCCGAAAGGCAGCCATGTTGCCAATGTCGGGATAGGCATAGGCGGCAATGAAGAAAAAACTGCAAAATATTATCTTGACAAATGGATAGACACGCAGCCAAACATAAAAAAAGGGTCAATAATTGAAGAAAATTCCGGCGGCATACCTATTGGCGGTTTTCTCGAATCAATGGCTATGGACAATTTCCTTGCAGTAGGCGATGCAGCACACCAGGTCCACCCTATGCATGGCGGCGGACTTGCAGAGTCTTCAATCTCAGCAGAGATTGCAACAAAGGTCATAGTAGATGCTGTCAGGTCCAATGACACCTCAAAAAAGTCACTTGACAGATACAGTGAAGAATGGTGGAAAAGAAGAGGAGGAAGCTTAAAGAAAGCTGAAAAAGTGGTGCGGCTTTTTGAAAGATTAACTGACTCAGAACTGAACATGATCCCGGAATCGTTTAGCGGGCAGGACATGGTTGAGATAACAGATGGAAAAATGCACAAGCTGCTTAAGGTATTAATCAAAAACCCCCGCTTAGTGACACTGGCAAAATATTTAAAATAAAATAATCAATATAACCCGTATTAATGAATTCTTGTGATTCTATGGAGCAGCGGATTAAGCATCTTGGAATAATAATGGACGGCAACAGGAGATTTGCAAAAAGGCTCATGAAAAACCCATGGCAGGGCCATGCATGGGGTGCGAAGAAAGTCGAAAAGGTCCTTGACTGGTGCCTTGAACTGAAGATACCGCAGGTAACCTTATGGTCATTTTCAATTGAAAACATGAACCGCCCGAAAATAGAATTCAACTACCTCATGGACATCTTTGAAAAGGAATTTCTGGAAGTCGTAAACAAGGAAAAGATACACAAAAACAAAGTCAGGATAAATGTTATCGGGAGGACTGATCTCTTGCCCCGGCGTGTCCAGGATGCTATCAGAAAGGCAGAGGATGCGACAAAAGAGTACAGTGATTACACCATTAATTTTGCAATTGCATACGGCGGCCGCGAGGAGATACTAAATGCCACAAAAAAGATTGCGGCAGCTGTCCGGGACAACAATCTCAAAATCGAACAGCTTGACGAAAAAACCTACAGGAAATTTTTATATACAAACGGGACACCTGACCCTGACCTTGTCATAAGGACATCAGGTGAGCAGAGAACATCTGGTTTTCTCATATGGCAGACTGCCTACAGTGAACTTTATTTCTGTAAAAAACTCTGGCCCGAGTTTGAGAAAGAAGATATGGTAAAAGCAATCGACAGCTATAAACTTAGAAAAAGAAGATTCGGCACATGAACGCAGTTCATCTGTAGCGCTGCTTTTTGCAAATCAGGGTATTCAGCTTTTCCTGCCCGCAGTTTTCCATAATCTTTTTTAATGCATCGCTGATGAGTCCCTCGTTGCTCAAATTAAGACCCCAGATAGATCTCGTTGGCATGAGCCCATGCCTTCTGAATCCCCTGACTTCGACGAAGCCGCATTGTTCAAGAATCTCAAGGTGGTACAGGGCAGTTCTGTGTGAAATGCCGATGTGGAATGCTATCTTTTCAGTCTGCATCTCTTTTTTTTCCTGGTTATGTAATAAATAGATGATTGCCGCACGGTTATCATTCGTAAAGAGATATCCGTTTATGTGGCTCCTGTTGATAAATTCCAGTTCTTCCAGTTCAGCTGGATCGATTTCATCATCCTCTTGTTTGACGGGATCCATTGTAGCACCTGACAGATTTAGTTCCTTACAGTACAGTAAATATTCTTTGTTATTTATTCTAAGTAATAATTGGAGGGTAATTATTTAAATATATTCATTGAAATAGGGCGAGTGTTCTTGTTTTCACTACACGATGATGAATACATAAATGCCCTGTTTATGATACAATGGTTAAGGCAAGAAATAAAAACGCCTGAAATCCGCTATACTCACGGCAAATACTATACCAACAGTGATGAATGTGGCAAAGCTATTCATACGATAATACATGGCTTTGACTGCATCCCAATTGGAGCGAGCTCCAGGGTATTATGCGTATTTCCAAGACGGCGATTTTTAGTCTTCCCGAGTGAATTAATAATCGCAGCAAGCTGTGCGGTATTAGACCCACCCGGGAATAAACAAACTTCAACATAAGACCAAAATACTAAAGAACCAGAACATATCAAAAAAACCTCAAAATCTTAGAAAAATCGTCTTTCCCTTCACTTTGCTCAACATAATAAGTAC
>JAIWAJ010000131.1:0-4557 GCA_048634435.1 Methanosarcinales archaeon | reverse complement strand
GTGCAGGGTCATCGATTTTTTCTACAAAGCCACGCTCCTGGAGTTTGGCAAAATATTTCTCGAAACTCCACCAATCTAAATATGCCTTTTTCATAATGCGTGTCTTCTTCGCCCTTCTTCCTTCATCAGATATTACGCCCAGTATGTCTAAAATAATTTCCCATCTGCTCCTTTGCATTATTCTTCTACTGCTCATTTTTTTCGTGTCACCTCCTAAACCGATTTAAGGGACCAAAAAACAGCCCCTTAAAAACTTTTCAACTTCCCGAATCAGCGTATGAGTATACTATGCTACTCACTTCTTTTACTGACATTCCAAAACTTCGCATTGTGAACAGAATGTTTCCATTCTGCCATACTGCGAATGTTGCTGGACCATGACAGTACATGAGAATATGAATGTCGTCCTGTAAGATACAAAACGGCAGTCTATTCCTTGACCCGACATTTGCAGTCTCTGTTACCCTTTGCTTTATACCTTCATATGCGAGCATAGCAGATGCTGGGTTGTCATACTTATTGACCCATAGTCTTGCTATGCCTGCATCTCTGTCTTCTATCGTGTAAACCGCCATGATTCCATTAAGGGCTCCAGTTTCCATGTAGCTTGGGATATTCTCTAACCCAAACCTCTCGACTAAGTCTTCCTGTAAGATTATCCCTGGAGCAGGCTCCTCAATTAATAAATCACGGAGCCCATCACTTGCCACCGCTGCAAAGACTGATGCCAACATTATCACAGTCACTGCAATGCCAATCATCACTTTACCTCTATTTTTTGTGTTCATTTTTTTACGTATTCACCTCCTAGTCCCTTATTTTCCTCTGTACAGTTGGGATAAGCTGCACAGAGAATCACCCACTTTTGATACAGATGATAATAATCTCATAAACTCAAAATCGAAAGGAGCCCAAAATCAGCTCCTTTTCAAAAAAGACCACCAAAGACCAATTCTTTAGTAGCCAGAAACACCAGTAAAACTATCAAAATCAACAAATCAGTCTTACCTGAGACCGTTGCTGATTATTCAAAGATTCAATATCGCAGATTTAGAATATCTACGATATTTAAGACAAAAACAGAATTCTACTGCCTTTGCCTCTTATACTAAATCTACTTCAAACGTTGTATATTCAATAAACATAACAATGACCATCAACAGACAGCCACAATAGATGTTACTACTAAGAAATAACTTTATAAATCTTCCGAAACCGAAAAAAACCGCCGCACCGCCCTCCTTTACTCAAAAAGACACACATGCGGAAACAGGCATACCCTCCGGAAGCAAGTCAGATACTTGTCGCACATACACGACAACTTTATGCTTTTTTATCGCATATATAAGACATTATCCACTACAACATAATATTATGGCGCATAATAATCTGTTCACTGACAGGAGAGAAATACGTCTGCTGGCGCAACAGTAAAAGAAAAGAACACCAACAACCCCCCGAACATAGAGCCCCTCAACTTTCTGCGCAATACAAACAAACCCAACCACATTTTCACTCCCATTGAACAAAATACCCCATTTTTGTTCACTCACAATGAAAAGACACAGTCCCTCGAATCATAAAAACAAGCGCCATAATCAGATGTCAGGATACCATGCTATTCGACATGAAGTATCAACCGCCCCTAAAACCTCTCCCCAACAACAACTTCCCCGATCTGGACCGCATTCAGCGCAGCCCCCTTAAGAAGCTGGTCCCCGCACACAAAAAACTCAACTCCGCGCTCCCCAAAAACAAGATTCTGCCTGATCCTCCCGACCTCCACATCATACTTTTCAGTAGCAGTCAGAGGCATAGGATAAACATTATTCAAAATATCATCACGGACAACAATCCCGGGAGTCCCCTCAAACACCTTCAAAACATCATCAGCACTAACCTTTTTCTCAGTTTCAACAACAATGCTCAGAGAATGCGCCCTCATGGTCGGGATTCTCACGCAGGTGCATGATATTGGAATGCTCTCATCCCCGAAAATCTTATGCGTCTCCCACACGACCTTCATCTCCTCCCGGCTATATTTATTATCCAAAAAACAATCAATATGCGGTATAACATTAAACGCAATAGGATGCGAAAAAACCTTATTGCGCGCCTTCTTCCCCTCAAGCACTCTCCCGGTCTCCTCGCGAAGCTCAGCCATGCCCCCGTTCCCGGCGCCGCTGGTAGCCTGGTAAGTGGAAATGATGACCTTCCTGAGCCCATACTTCTTATAAATCTGGTAAAGAGGTATAGCTGCAATCGCAGTAGTGCAGTTGGGATTGGCAATCAGCATAGAATCACCAATTGCAGAAGCATTAATCTCAGGAACCACCAAAGGGACACCATCATCATACCGGAACGTAGACGAATTATCAATAACAACACACCCCGCCTTCGCAGCTCTCGGCGCATTCTCCTTCGGCCACCCGCCTCCAATCGCAAAAAACGCAATATCAAGAAGAGAATAATCAGCCTCATCTGCATTCTCAACACAGATATCTCCAAGCGGAGTCTCAATCTTTTTGCCGACAGACCGCTTGGATGCATACAGCCTTAACGATTCAATCGGAAACTTCCGGGCAAACAGCACTTTCAGCAATTCTCTTCCAACAATCCCCGTAGCTCCCATAATCCCGACTCTGACCTTTTTCACATATATCACCTGCTATAATCGCACTTGGGAATCTTCCCGCTCTCACAATAAGCCTCAAAATGCTCAAGCCACTTTGGGTGCATATGATAAGCACCCACAAACTTAACAAACTTAGTAAGCTGCTCAACAGTCTCAGGCTCAAGATTATGCTCAATAGTGCACGCACTCTTCTCAGCTGCATCCTCCGGCACAAGAATGATCTTCAAAAACGCACTGATAGTCTCATGCCGAACCAGAACAGTCTTCCCAATCAACTCCCCTCTGGAAGTAAGCTCAATCCTCCCATACCGCTCATATGCAACATACCTGCACTTATCAAGCTTACGGAGCATCTCAGAAACAGAAGCAGACTTGATGCCAAGCCTGTCCGCAATATCCTTCACACTGACATCCTTATCCCTTGAGAGCGCATAAATCGCCTCAAGATAATCCTCCATATTGCGCGTAAGCTCCATAATTACTTATACAACCCACAAATTAATAAATCAATAAAATACCCAGCACTGCCCTGCAAGCGCAACACTCACACATTACTGTCACCACAATAATTGTCGTCACCATAACTCTGCTGGCACAACAGCAAAAGAAAAGAACACCAACGACCCCCCGAAAACATACAGCCGCTCAACCTCCAGCGCAATACAAACAAACTTAGCCTCATTTTGTTCACCCCCATTGAACAAAATCCCCTCTTTTTGTTCACTCGCAATGAAAAGATACTGTTGATCAAATCATAAAAACAAGCGCCATGACCCGATGTCAACTGAATGCCATATTATTCTAATTAAGAATAATTCCAATTTAGAATAATAACCAATTCAAATCTATCTATTAACGAACGCAGTTAATCTTATGGAATCCGCACCTCTGAAACTCCCTGCATCTCTCCGCATCACAATTCATGTAATACACTACACAAAAACATACAAATTTATGTAACCAAATACCTGCCATGCTCGACGAACAAATAATTGACGTCCTGCACTCATGGAACTTCTGCCCCAAACAAAACCATCCGCCAAAAACCCAAGCGCCTTATGAAAAACATAAACATATATCAGCGACCTTGGAAACACCTTCAGAAACGCCATAGGCCACGGGTAATTTTCCCCGTACTTATGCCAGAACATCTCCATAAACTCGCCAATATAAGTCGCAACAACGCACTTCAGCATAATATCACTAACAGGGATAAAAGGAATGATAAGCGCAAGAAACGAAAACAAGAAAATCCTCTCATACTCAAGCGCATCCTGGTGCCCTGACGGAAACATCATAGCAACAACATAAGTGCAAAACACGCACAGCACCCCAATCCCGGGGTGAAACAGGACAGACCCTAATACCGCCCCCATAAGCGAAAAATCAACCCCGATATAGACCGGCAAAAACGACTGCATAACAGGCGCACCCACACCCCGGACAACAGCCTTCACCGTAATAACGAAATAATGACATCGTAATGTCATTAAATATATAAATTAGTAACATTATAATGTACTTATGTCAACAACAGATGATTTAGAGCGCTTCAACCCGTGGTGGAAAACAGGAACAGTCCGTCCCGAATTACTAAAGGACTACAAAAGAAAGACCTACTTTGAATTAGAGAAATATCTCAAAAAGAGGCAGATTCTTCTCCTTTGGGGGTTAAGAAGAGTGGGGAAAACAACACTTTTACTTCAATTGATATCACGCCTGCTGAAAGACACAGGAAAAAAGAACATATTTTACTTCTCTTTTGACGAAATAGCATTTGATCTGAAAGATATCCTTGAATCATACCAAAAATTCATACTGGGAAGAACCTTTGAAGAAAACAGTGATACTCTATACATTTTTTTAGATGAGATACAGAAAGTGGATGACTGGGAAAACAAGCTGAAAACATATTACGACCT
>JAIWAJ010000130.1:0-4593 GCA_048634435.1 Methanosarcinales archaeon | reverse complement strand
TTATAAAAAGTAACTGTATAGTCCATGGTCTGCCCTGCAGCAGACCACTCTGGTTGAAGTTCAGCAGAACTGTTATGTTCAGCAAAAACAGACGCAGAACACAAACAAAGAACAACAAAAAACACAACCGAAAAAAAACTCATCGATATTCTATCTCTTCCAGCCAAAACTCTATATTTTTCCATAATCAATTCCTCCCGGACAAAAATTTTAAATGAACTGCACATTAATCATCAATACAAATTTAACATGCATTCAAAGTCAATAATGGATTCTCAACTTTTTAAATCCATATTGTTCCATAAAGTGCGAAAGGATACTTATTACGCATCAAATCATCTACCCTCCCGAAATCTCTTTAGGCTTCAACATAAGGACAATAACCAACAAAACAGCAAGAATCGCTGCTGCAACCCGTGGTATTATATGATGCCAAACAACTCTTCCAGTCGGCGCTTTCTCTTCGGGTTCCGGCTCAATGTCCTGCGCTTCAGTGGAGCCGGTGCCTGCGTCATCATCTTCCTCAAAGGTGTATGTGTCTTTGTCTTCTGCGTCACCCGGCACTTGCGCATCATTTTTCCCGCTCTCTTTTGGGGCTGCATTTTGGGTGCTGCTGCCCATATTGTCTGATGAATCGCCGGAAGTGCTGCCTGTGCCGGTGTTCTCCCCTGAACCGGATGTTTCTTCCTCATTATCTTTTACGTGGAGTGTTCTCTCCAGGGTGTATGAGTTCCCTTCCTGGTCCCTGATTTCAAGAACAATCTCATAGTCTCCGCCATCTTCTGCCATGACGTCAAATGAGTACAATTCAAAGGATGATGGAGTAAGTTCGTTAATCACTACTGCTTTTTCAGATAAAAGCTCCAGGCCTTCTGCCTCAATTGTAAGTATTATGTTTTTTCCGGATTCAGTGCCTGTGTTGAATGCGGCACCCATAATGTGCACTGTCTTGCCTGCGTCAGCTGCTCTTGGAAGTGTTAAATCAAGTGAAAGGACAGGTGATGAATGGTTTATTATCTCCAGTGCCCCGGATGATGCATCGTGCGTTTCTTCACCATGGACTGTGCCTTGTGAGTAGAGCGAGAATGTTCTTTTGCCCAGCAGTTCGTTTGGCGTGTCTGCCAGCGCCTGTATTTCATATATTGCGCTTATGTCAACTGAGTTTCCTGCAATTACCGGGACTGTTCTTGTTAGCGGGGCAGATGCTTGAAATCCTCCTGCCTGGGGGAGCGCAAGCGTGACGTTGATATCAGTTATCGGATCATCATATTCATTTGCCAGTACTGAGATTACCTGGAAAATGCTGCCTCTTGGAACAATTGGGGGGATCAGCATCCGGGCTGTGTACAGTTCGATTATCTCTGAGTCGTTCATGACCGGCGGGAAAACAGTGATTATCCCTTCTTTCCTGTTGTCATCTGCACCCAGGCCGCCTGCGGATTCTGCAGTGATATTGAGCAGCAGGTCGCCTGCATCTCTTGTAAATTCAATTGTGCGCTCTCCCCAAGCCAACGGATCCAAAAGCACTGGTTTTGAAGCTACCGGGGTGCTGCCTGAAGTGCATGCAATGTTTACAAGGTCGTACATGGCTGCGCTGTTCTTTACTCTTGCGTTGACCTCAATGGTTCTCTGTGCCATGACGTACCGCGGGATGTCTGCGAAGAGGAGGGAGATGTTTGCATTTGCGTATCCTGTATAGACTGTGTTGTGCGCGCCCGGTGTTGGTGCGCCGATGCTCGAGTCCCAGTTTGCGTAGTAGTTTGTCAGCACGTAGGGGTTTATTCTTTCAAGCGAGGATCCCTCGCCATCTGAATCAATCACTGATGAGGCATCGCGGTCGCTCCCGTAAGTGCTCCTGTATGTGAAAGTGTCTATCATGTTGTCATTGTCATCAAAAAGTGTTATGGTTGCGCCTGTGTCTGGGAGGCTGCCGAGTATGGTGGCTGCGCCGGTCACTAAATGGAGTGCGCTTTGTGGGACCGGAACGGCGGTTTCGATGCCTGTGATTACTGCGAATGAACCGCCTGCGAGCACAGCGTCTCCACCTGCAAGCACATTTACTGCACCTGTGCTGCTTTTGATGTACCACCCGCTTATGTCAGCATCTTCATCATAAGGATTATAGAGCTCAATGAATTCAGCGGCTGCATCGCCGCCTGAGGGGTGGAACATCAGCTCGTTGATTATGATATTCGGGTAAACGTAAAACACACTTTCGGTGATGAGGTACTCGTGCGCTGCATATACTGTGCATTCGCCTGCCTGCATCGAGGGTGTTGTCCTGAATGTTTCACTGAAGGCGCCTGAAGAATCAGTATTTGCCTCTGACACATATACTATGTTTCCTGCTTTGTCTCTCACAATTATTGCAACCAGCTCATCTGGTGCGGCTGCGCCTTCTTTTATCAGCATGCCGCTGATATGGACTGTTTCGCTTTTTATGTATCTTGTTTTGCCTGTACTGAGAATAATTGTGTCCGGCGAACTTCCGAACTCAAACATTCGCGTGCCGGATGTATCCCTGTTGCTTGCAGCTATCGTGTATGTGCCAAAAGCCATCGACCCGGGCATCACAAACGACGTGCTGAACTGCCCGCCCATGCCGGTCCTCACCTGGTCGACAAATACCTTGTTCCTGTTGGGAGCTATGACCTCAACCGCAACATCAGCATTTACTGCGTTTTCGCATGAATCACTAACCATGCCGTATATATACACCCGCTCAGAATGGCTGTAAAATGGCCTGTCAGTATACACAGACATCAGGCAGTCCTGCCCCTCTGAAAACGATGCACCTGCAAGCAGGCTCATGCCAAGCATGATTAGGATTAAGAGACGTTTTTTCATCAGAACACCAAATTAGGCATCATGCAACATTAAATGTCGTGGTTGCTGTATCTGAATATGATTCCCAGCCGTCCTGGGATGCCCAGTGGTTCCAGCTGAATACTTTGACTGTGTATGTGCCGGGTAATGAAGTATCCGGGAGTGTGAACATCCCGCTGAAGTCAGATGTCTCGCCTGCGTGTATGGTGCCGGTTATTGCTATCATCTGGATTGGCATGTCATCATGGCTTACAAGGATTATCTGCATGGGCACTACCGGGCTGCCTATCATATTCTCGTTTGTTGCGTTTACTACATATTGAGCGCCGGGAGACACCTGTGATATGGGGTCTCCGTCGCCGTTAAGTATCTGTATGTTTTGTACCACGATTGGATAATATATAGGGCATGCCAGGTCTGCTCCGCTGCAGTCCTGGTCTATGCCGTCGCCGCATGTTTCAGGTGCGCCGGGGTAGATTGTGTTATCATTGTCATTGCAGTCAAGTTCGGGGTATGTGCATGCGGCGCTTGCGGGATTGCCGTAGCCGTCGCCGTCATTGTCAGTGCATACATCGCATCCCTCGTCAACCTGCCCATAACCATTGTCTCCGAGGCACTGGTTGTCTTTCCCGTCGCACAGTTCAGGTGCGTCCGGGTATATTGTCGCATCATAGTCATTGCAGTCAAGCTCGGGGTATGTGCAGTATGGGCTTGCGGGGCTGCCGTAGCCGTCGCCGTCATAATCGGCGCACGATTGTCCTTCGCCTGTGATTAGTATGCTCTGGTCTCCCTGGGTGCCGTAGAGGTCATAGTTCGCCTGCACTGTCCCTGAGAACGCGTATGTCCCGGAAGCGCCGGACATCGCAGAATACGTGAATGTCCTGTCTTCGACGTAGGTGTTGTGAAGTCCGCTTTCTATCACCACACATTTTAGCACTCTTGTTGCAGGGTCATAATTGCACTTGGGGTCATTAATTTCAGTTAGTACTACACCAACAGGGATAACTTCTCTTAATGTGTACATGCTTGGCTTATCTTCTTCATCTACGTTTACAAAAATATTAACATCAAATGATTCATCTGCGGCTGCTGTCACTGGCATGGTCCTTGCTGCTGTGATCGGGCCGTCGCAGGCCATGTCATGGCCGTTGCAGTCCTCGTCTATGCCGTTTCCGCATATCTCAACTGCGCCGTGGTGGACTGCCGGGTTGAAGGGTGCGCAGTCTGATGTGTCAGGATCGCCGTCGTTGTCGTCGTCAGGGTCGCATACGTCACCTGCGCTGTCGCCGTCAAAGTTTTCCTGCCCGGGGTTGGATGTAAGGGGGCAGTTGTCTTCTGAATTAGGTATGCCGTCTCCGTCTGAATCTATCTGGCCTTCAAATGTTATCTCACTTGAGCCGGTTGTGTTGTACGGGTCAGGGTCTGTTGTTATTGCATAACCGTCAAGGCCGTATGTGCCTGATTCGTATGAAGTTACTGTGTATGTGAAATTAGTGTCTTCCATGGGGGAGCCGAACATGCTGAACCGGTACCACTTGAGGCGCCTGTTTTGATAATCAAAGGTCGCTCCACCCTGGTCTATTACTACAAATTCCTGGGGAATGTATTCATATAGTATATAGATTGCAGGCTGGTCTGTCTCGTCTATGTCTACTGCAAGCTGTATATCAGCATTGCTTCCTGTCTGCACTGTTAGCGGTGCAGAGCGCACGATGCTTATAGGGACTGCCTGCGCGTAAACAAAAGAAAACATTGATATTGCCAGAA
>JAIWAJ010000129.1:0-4595 GCA_048634435.1 Methanosarcinales archaeon | reverse complement strand
CAAAGAAGCAATAACAAAACAACTTGATAACGGCTGGCTGTACGGCACACCCACTGAACTCGAAGTGGAACTGGCACAGCGCATCTGCAATAATGTTATCAGTGTCAACATGGTCAGGTTCGTCTCAACAGGTACCGAGGCCACCATGGGAGCCATACGTGCGGCCAGGGGTTATACAGGCAAGAACAAGATCATCAAGATAGAGGGCGGATTCCACGGTGCACATGATGCGGTCCTGGTAAAAGCAGGGAGCGGTGCCACCACACTGGGAGCACCTGATTCACAGGGAATCCCAAAGGTTCACTTTCCGATATTATAATCAGCAAACTTGCAAGAGGAGATACAAGAGATTTCAATGACATAAAAAGAATACTTGAAACAGAAAAAATAGATATTCAAAAACTTGTTAGCAGATATAAAGAGACAATGGACACCTCAATAGTTGCTAACTATAAACAAAAACTATTAGACTTGATCGAGATAAAATTTGAAGAATGGAACTTCATGGCACAAAAACAAATCATAAACGAGGTAAGAAAATGGAACCATCAATAGAAAAAGGACTAAAAGAAGCAGGCTACAGGATGCTTGGAAGAAATAAAACCAAAGAAAAACTAATCCTCTCTATTCTAAAATCTAAAGACACCCGCTACCTAAAAGCCATACCTTTCCTCATATACATCTACAACATAGACGCAGAAAACATATACAAAAAAACCACCCAAAAAAAGCTATTTCGCGAAGTAATATACATCACACAAAAAATATTCAAACAAAACAACATCACAAAACCCCTGCCAAAATACAGCGCAAAAGCAACCCTGAACTACGAAGAATTCAGCCGCGAATTTGAGCTTCAAAAAGCGCAAACACAAAAACCAGTCTCAATGCTGGACAAGCAAAAGATATACGCAGAAAGAGACCTCCAGATGTGGCTCTCCCAACTATTCACAAAAAAAGAAAAACAAATCATCGAAAACATCCTTAAAGAAAAACCAGTCACAAGAACCGACTACGAATATTACTCAAGAAAAACAAGAAAAAAGCTAAACAGCATAATTTGCCTGGAAAGCTTCGCAAAAACCCCCAAATGCGACAAAAAATCTTCGCGCCCCAAGAGACATGCCAGAATTTTTCGTCTAACGGAATCAGAATATACGAAGTTTTGCGATAGCAAAATTTCCTGAAAGCCAAGGCGTAGCCGTAGCGTATATTATGTGTTATGCGATGTCGCGGAGGGCAATTAATTTTCTATTTTTTCTTTCTGATTATTTTTAATTAATAGGAATAACAACAAGATTACCAAAACAAAAATTTAAGTCCATCCCCCGGCATCTTTTATACCATTAATCTAAATATCTTGTCTAAAATTCGGGGCAAAATTGTATTGCTTGGCAGGGGCGTCTTTTTCTAGCAGGGGTAGGATCCGACTACTTTCGCTCCCATCCCTACTCCTGTGTGGTAGGTTGCTGCTTGGTCCCAGCAGTCGTTTCTTCCTATCCAAGCAGAAAAGGCGCATATGGGCTTGAAGATGTACATGAAGCCACTCAGAGCGTCGCATTCCCCCTTCATTTTAGTGGTGTACGCTTGGTTGCAACTGGCATCCATACTGTTCCTCCACCGCTGGTCGCAGTTCACCTGCTCGTTCCCGGGCTTATTGCATTCTTCATAGCACTTGTCGTGCTCATAGCACGCGGGGTTGAAGTCCGCACCAGACGAGGTAGTACGAGGCACGGAGAACAAGTGATCAGGTCCGCAATAATTATAATCTGGGTCATATGCAGGATATGTAATCACAGGAGGTATTTTTTTCGGGGTGCAATCTTCAGGGCAATTATTAATGTTTTCATTACCTGTACAGTTTTCATCCCCACAAAAGTATATTGAGTCACACTTTTTCCCCCACACATCTAGTTTATATCCTGATTCACACTTGCATTCCACCCCATTAGGTTCTGCATTGGAGACACATTTACATTTTTCTGTGTTGATGTCCCATTTAAGCAATTTGCCCCTACAAGAACAATAACATTTTTGTTCTGAGTTAATGTACTTGTAATGGGCACGAACATCTCCTTTTTGGCATTTATTTTCACAGCCCTCCTTGGTCAGTTCACAAGAACACGTATCACCACCATCGTACGATACTCCATGCCACCCTGATCCCTCTTGTTCTTTACAAAATGTATCACAGTTTTTTATTGTATCAGTTACCGCCTCATCGCGTAAACAGGACACTCTAAGATGAAGACGACAGAAGAATCGGTTAGAACTGCTGTCCGACTCCCCCGGATATCTAGCGGCGCAAATAGCTTTTACCTGTTTTGATATATCTTCTTCCGTCTGCTCGCAGTTAATCTCCTGTAAACTATTATCTTCAGCATAAACCTGGCTTGAAGATAAAAGGACAAACACTACAATGCCGACAATCAAAAACAGTGCTAACTTGTATTTTCGCACAAATATATTTACATTACCAATATATTCATTTCTTTGTTTTTTTTTGTATTCCATTTTATTTGCCCTTTTTCATATTTTTAATTTATTTTAGTTTTGCATTTTTATATAATCTGACTTGTTCTTGCATGAATCGTTTCATTATTTTTTTGAAATTTAAACTTGCCCGCAGCGATTTCATTTAACTTCTATTAAGAGAACAAAAAGTTCGCTTAATCCCCTGTTATAGGCGCTAAAGCGAAATAACCAAAAAAATGCGAGGGAAGGGATTTTCATCCGCAAAGCAATAAAAACACGCTTTTGCGAAATTTGAACCCTCGAACCCCTGCGGGACCAGGCCCTGAACCTGGCGCCTCTAGTCGTCATATGCCCATCTACTCAAAAGGCTTGGAAACAGAATTTCCATGACTTTGACCACTCGGCGACCCTCGCACATATTGCATATAACCCGGCAATAATAAAAACCCTCACCCAAACCGCCTCTGCTCCTTCAGTTGGTTCACATCCTCCCCAATCTTCTTCTTAAGCGCCTCCGCACTCGCAGACCCCACCGCCTTTGAAAGCACCGCAAACCCAACACCCTTAACAGAACTCAAATCAGAAACACCAATCCTAAAAAGCGCACGAGCCTTAACCCTCCCAATCCCCCTAATCTTCACAAGCGAAAGCAACTCCGCACGCACACCATACTTCAGCCGCACCCGAAGCTCATCAATAACATCACGCAGCCCCTCGACCTTGCAGATAAACCCGATCTCAGACACAGCATATAAAAGCCAGTCGCAATTATCAAGCTTCACCCGGAGCTCCCCGGGAGTCATGCGAAACTTCTCCATCAGAAAATCCTCATCCTTCTCATCAATCCATGCAAGAAGCGCAGAAGCAGTCTTAAACGCACCCAGGAAACCATCCTCATCATTTCGCGCAAAATCAGGCACAACAAGCCTCCCCGAAACCTTCATAGCACCCTCGCAAACCTCCTCATACTCCCCCTTTCCGACACGAAGGCATGGCCTCATCTCAAGAGAAGAACACACAAGATGCAAAAGCCCGATCTCACAAACCTTCATCCGCGCACACTTCCTCACAGCATGCACAAAAAGCCACGCAGTCACAGGATCAATATAAAGCTCAGCAACCCGCCTCCCAAGACGGGTAGCCCTCATCTTCTTAACAGCATGATAAGAATCCGCACTCTGGAAAAGCGACGGGCTCGAGATATCCCCCTCCTCGCTCCACTCAACCAGCTTATAATCCCCGAGCATATCAACAATCTTATGCACATTCCTCTCAAGTTCGCAAATATCATTATACTGGAACGCATAAAACGTCTTCTCCATAAAATTCATCAGCTGCCCGTCAGTATAAACATGCCCCGTAGCAATCAGGGAAAGAATATGCGCACGAAGAACAGGCTCAAGCGCAAGCTTCGACAAGATCTCCTCAACATCGCCATTAACATACTCATCCATAACCCTCTCGACATCATACTCATTCTTTGCACACGCAAGCGCAATCCCGCGATCATCATACTTCGGCCTCCCTGCCCGCCCCGCCATCTGCTGGAACTCAAGCACAGGAATCGGCCTCATCCCATACCCGCTAAGAAACCTCGTCAGATCCCTCACAACCACATAAGCAGCAGGCAGGTTGACCCCGGCAGCAAGCGTAGGCGTAGCACAAATTACCTTAATCTTCCCGTTCCTGAAATTCTCCTCAACAATCTCCTTCTGCTTGGGCGCAAGCCCCGCATGATGAAACGCAGCCCCATCCGAAACAATCCTCGAAAGCCTCCTGCACTGCTTCGTCGGGTGCGAAAGAACAGAAAGAACCGAAGAAGCCACCTTATCCATCCCCTTCGAAAACCTGCGTGTAACCTCCCCGGCCTTCTCAGCCTGGCTCTCGGCGCTCGGCCGTGAATTAACAAACACAATCGCCTGCTTCCCCGAAGCTACAATATGCTCAACAAGCGCAAGCAAACTATCACTCCTTTTATTAATCGCATGCGTTTCCCCATCAAAATACATCTTACAATCATGATAAACCCCAAGAGCAAGCTCAACCGGCCTGTAATCCGACCGTACAAGCGAAGCAGACAGCCACTTCGAAAGCTCATCAGCATTGCTGATAGTAGCAGA
>JAIWAJ010000128.1:0-4607 GCA_048634435.1 Methanosarcinales archaeon | reverse complement strand
AGAGCATCAATGACCTTTCGAGTGACCAGAGCAATACGGTGATTTTCGCTATCCCGCTTGAGGTGCTTAGGGCTGTCGAGAGGGTCGGGAAGAAGAAGTGAATTCTTCTTCTTTCTTTTTTTCTCTTTTTTTGTGCGAAAAGTATTTAAGTGTCAGGTGACACTTAGATTGTATGGAGAGGAAAGTATCCAAAGAACAGGTCAGAAATATCAGGAAGATGATTGTTGAGCTGAGGACAAATCCCGGTGGGCTGTGGGTGCGGGAGATTGCGCGGAGGTGCGGTATTCATATGGAGACTGCGCGCAGGATCATCGAGAGGCACCCTAATATTTTCAAGGAGTATGCGGATTTTACTGCGTACAGGATCAATCTTAAGATTATTGCACTTGCTGACAAAAAGATTGATGAGAATAATTTTTTAAAGGTTATCGGGCGCAGGGGCGTCTCTAAAGGATAGGAGGGTGATTGGTGTGGATGAGATGACGATTTTTTTGGTGATTGTGCTTTATGCGGTTGTTGCGTATCTGTTTTATACTAAGATGAAGATGAGGAGTGTTGTTCTTGAGCTTGAGTATCGCATTGAGGAGCTTCATAAAAGGATTGAGGAGCATGAGGGGATTCATGTGGAGAGCGCTCATAGGAAGAAGTGAAAGGGTAAGTCTAAGTCTCACATTCCTGTGTGAATGGATTATTTCGATTTCCAGTAAATTTTGTGAGAGTTTTGTTTTAGTTTTTTATAATAGCAAAGAGCCGGAGTTCAAATCCTGGTGGGACTATCAATTATTGTTGCATCTTCGCTGTCATTCAAATTTTCGATAAACCAATATCTTTAAATACTATTGTAACAATAATGTGACATATGTCACAAAATAGTTACAGTATGAGTATCAAAATTGTCCAATCACTTATGAAAAGAGAAAAGCACATACGTGCGCTTGCAAAAGCGTTAGGGACAAACCAGACAACAATCTCAAGAAAAGTGCATCAATTATATGATGAGAATATTGTTGATTTCAGGGAAGAAGGAAAGAATAAGGTATATTTCCTTAAAAAGACACTTGAAGCAAGAGAATATGTCTTTATAGTTGAAATGCATAAGACACTCCAGGCAATAAAAAAATATCCCCGCCTAAGAAAGGTAATTGACAAAATTAAAGAAAATAAAAGAATATCACTTGCAGTCATTTTCGGATCATATGCAAAAGGAACTGCGACAAAGCAAAGCGATATAGACCTTTATATAGAAACAGAAGACAGGAAGATAAAGGAAGTTGCAGAGCTAATCGACACAAAATTAAGCGTAAAAATAGGGCTGTATGACAGAAAAAATATTCTCATAAAAGAAATAGAAAAAGACCATATAATCATCAAAGGTGTTGAGAAATTCTATGAAAAATCATGAAATTCCCATGTAGTTGGCGCATTTCAAGCCTTTTCATCGTAGCAGGTCTATACTTTATATACGATGAAAAAAGTGAGTTTTTTGAATAAGCTTTACAAAAAAAAGAAGTTGCAGATCATAGAGCCAAGCGAAAACGTGAAAACTGCTTATCTTGGGACCATGGACAGTATATGAATACCCACATCAAACTGTCCAGCTTTCGAGGGATTTTTTGCATTTTTTGCGGTGTGCGCATTTGCCTGTCTCATCTGCCATCGAAGGGGGGTGTTCACAGTATGCGCGGGTTACTTCTGTTTTGAGGATGGGGCAGATGAAGGAGCGCTGGTCTTTATTGTAGGTCTTTTTCTTTACAATAGGAGATCACCTGTTTCTTGAATTTTTCTATGTGTTTTTTTGGGAGGTAGCCACCTGCTGCGGGGATGTGGCCGCCGCCTTGCGAGTTTGGGATGCCCTTTAGTGCGTGTTTTAGCATGCTGTTCATGGAGAGTTTTGAGTCATTGCGCCTTGCTGAGATGTATGCTGTGCTGCCTTCTGTTTGTATTAATACTATGGTTTCTGTGGGGTAATATTTTTGTGAGAGGATGTTTATTAGGCGTGATTTTATTCTGTGGGTGGGAGCTATCTCGTAGATTATGAGGTTGTTGTGGAATTGGGCGTCTTTTTTGTGGGCATCCAGGTATTTGTTTAGTTCGGTTATGACTGTGTCGCGGTATTCTGTTAGTTTGCTTTTCAGGATTTCGTCTATGGTTTTTGCTGAGTCCAGGATGTTGAAGGAGTCGCTTAGGCCGTCTATGCCTTTTATTGAGCCTGAGTAGAATATTAGTTCTTCGATTTGTTCGAGTTTGTCTTTTGGAATGCCTGTTTCTTTTAGGAAGCCAGGCCATCGGGACTGGGCGTAGTCGCCGTATATGCCGACTGCTGCAAGCCATGCAAGGTCTTTTATGCTGGTTATATCGCTGAAGAGGTCGTAGCACATCTTTGATGCAGGGTACCTGGCTGAAGGGATGTCTTTCAGGTCTTCTGCTTTTAGCATTGTTGTGTTTGTTGAGTTTATGTCGTGGGTTTTTTCGTGGTGGTCTATCAGAAGGAGCTTTGCGTGTTTTTCTAGTTGTTTTACTGATTTTGGGTCGTGGTCTATTGCCATGTCGACTATGATTAGCTTGTTGATGTTGTTTTCTGTTATGTAGTCGAGGGTTTCTTTTGTTATTGTTATTTTTCCCTGTTTTTGGTGGAAGTGGGTGTTGATGGTTATGCCTGCTATCTTTTTTATTGATTTTTTGGTTATTATTCCTGCTGTGATGCCGTCTGCGTCTGTGTGGTGGAGGATGGCTATTTTGTCGTTGGGGTTGAGGGATTCTATGTAGGTTTTGAATTTGTCTTTTGGGGTCATGTGTCTATATTTTTTTAGTAATTTTAAATGTTGTATGCTACTTTTTGCTGCTTGCTTCGAGGCGCTCAAGGCGGTCCAGAATCTCCTGCTGGTTGGTGAGGAGCTTCTGCTGGACAGGGTTTATTCTTGACATGATCTCTACTTCTTTCTGGTAGGTTGCGAAGACTTTGAGGTCAAGGTAGCCGAGGACGGCTATTGCTATCAGCGAGGATAAGAGGAGTGCCAGGAGCCAGTAGCGGCCTTTGAGGAATGAGAGGGCAGGGTATTCTTTCATGCTTGAGGTTGCGATGAAGATGAGCATTAGGAAGCTTATGTAGCTCATCCAGTATTTGCCGCGGTCTATGGCGATTTTTGCTTTTATTAGTTTTTCACTCATGGGCATCAGTTTCCCAGTAATTCTTTTATTTGCTCTTTATTGTTAATTGTTTTCCCGTGGCCCGGGAGGATCATGTTTATGTCGAGGGTGTTTAGTTTTTCTAATGTTTCTTTCGGGGTTCCATGATTTTTGATGTGTACGCTTAGTTTTTTGTCGATGCGCACTGGTATTGCGTCGCCTGTGAAGAGGTATTTGTGGTCCGGCATATAGATTGAGATGCTGTCGGGGCTGTGGCCCGGGGTGTGGATTATCTCGAGTTTTGTGCCTTTTGCGCGGATTGTGTCGCGGTCGCGCAGGGGGATGTGGATTTCAGAGGTTTTGAGTGTTGTGTTGAAGTATTTTGCGAAGGTGTTTTTGAGGGTTGGCTCGTTCAGGGCGGTTTCTGCGGATTCATGCATCATTATTTTTGCGTTTTTGAAGAGGTGGTTGCCGCCTATGTGATCTATGTGGGTGTGGGTGTTTATTATGGAGGATATGTCGCCAAAATCGAGATTCAGGGTGTTTAGTGCCTTTTTCATTAATGATGCGTGGTGGCCGGTTGTGGTGTCTATCAGGAGGGCGCCATTGTTTATCAGGTACATGTTTGAGTCTATGGGGCTTATCTGGATCATGGTGACGGTGGGGCTAATTTTCTGGGTGCGCATGAGGTATGTTTGGAATCTGGTTATTATATAGTTTTTTGCGGGTATTTACTGTCTTCAATCTATTCGAGAACTAAACCGAGCCTTTTTTGATTGTAAGCAGTCAGTCCACCTGCTTCGAGTATTTCTATAACTGGACCGAAATCTTTGAACTCGTAAGTTTCATCTTTAGTTTTATTATAAATTGCTCTTTCGTTGATATTAATCGTTAACAAGTCTCCTGTTTTTACATGTTCAGATAAATCTTCAAGAGATTCCAGAGGCAGTAGTTCTCTGCCACCATTTATTGAATTTCGATAGAATATTCTGGCAAAGGTTGGAGCTATAACAGCTTTTACGCCTGCTGCACTTAATGCAATTGGTGCATGTTCTCTACTTGAGCCACACCCAAAATTCGAGCCAGCAATAATAATCGCATAATCTGTAAATCCTTCTTCATTTAAAAATGGAATTGGATATTTTTCGGTATCTAATGACTCCATTGCGTGTTTTCTTAATATATCAGGGTTCATTGTGGTTAGGTATGGTGCAGGAATAATAGCGTCAGTATCTATATCTGGACCTACAACATATACTTTTCCTTCAATTTTTGGGGGTATCATCATTCTGCACCTGTTATATAACCGACAACTGCCGATGCTGCAACTGTTTGGGGCGAAGCAAGGTACACTTCAGACTTTTTGTGCCCCATACGTCCTATGAAATTCCTGTTAGTTGAACTTATTGCTACTTCTCTTTCTGCCAGCACACCGCCATGCCCTCCAAGACATGCTGCACAACTCGGCGCTTCAATAACAG
>JAIWAJ010000127.1:0-4692 GCA_048634435.1 Methanosarcinales archaeon | reverse complement strand
CGGCTCCGGCTGTGCTGACCGCGGTGATGTAAAGGTTTATTTCCCACTTAAGTGGCTCTATTCCGTGAGGAGTTGTTATTATGCTTGATGTGTCGCGGCATATTAACGTAAAGTCGATATCAGTATCGTATATCAGGCCGAAACTTATAGCGCAGCAGGTCTCACAAACTTCCTGTGCATCCTGCTTATCTTCGTCGCTTGCAGCCATTCCGTGTGTTTGGCGGGAGACTGTGCAATATTTTTTGGGAACGTAGTCTGCTTTTGCCTCGCAATCGGGTTTTTCACAAATTGATTCAGTAGATATGCCTTCGCAAATCTTCTCTGTTGTGGCGACTGCACACGCATCTCGTATACAGTTCGTGCAGGAGGCGCTGCAGCATCCAGAAGATTCGTAGGTCATTGTCTTTTTATTTACAATAACGGGCTCCTTTGCAGAAATACACTTTATTACAGGATAACAATTCAGATTTTTTCCGCCGAAGTACATATTATCATTCACCAGGAGAGCTATTGCTTCATCCACACTAGTTTCCACAACATTTTTAATGCTTTCTTCCCAGCATGGATAAACTATGTTTAATACATTGGCTGCATCCGGGCACTGTGGCTCGCTACATGAACAGGATTCATAACTTAGCCCTTTGGGCATTATGTCGCCATCGTTGGACTTTTCTTCTATAATTTTTTTAATCTCATTATTCTCAACCCATTTTTTCAATATAGCATAGTCGTACCAGAAATTGCTTGACCCGATATTTTTTTCAATAACTGCCCCATTGCTGCTCATAAAAGCATTACTATCACTTATTCTAAAATCAAATCCATCTGCTCTGGTAATAATCATATTTTTATCAGGTGAATACTCTGTGTTTACACAGGACATCGGCTTCATCTCTATTAGAAGTGACCCGCTCTTTTCTTCAATCAAAGAGATGTATGAATTTAGCAATTCTAAAGTCTTATCATTAATATTAACCAGCATTTCATCTACCTGTGGTACTTGCGGGGTTGTACACTGCCAGTATCGTGTATTGTTATTGCGCGAGCCGCCTCTTTTTGCGACAGTACTTAGGGCATGACTACCAGATAATCCAAGGGATGACTCAACATAAGATTGGACTTTTTCAGATTCCTCATTCATCCTCAAAAATACAAGATTCTCACTGGAACTTATCCTTTCACGAATACCTAAATTGGCATTGTACTGTACCCATATCAGGCCTGCTATGGCAAGACCTATTGTTAAAAATCCAAATATTGCTATGCTTATGCCTTTCATTTTAATGCACCGGAGATAATGTATATCATATAGGTTTTACCATACATATAGATATGCAAGTACGATTTCTTTTGAATTGGGCAGAGGAATGCTTATCACATGCGTCATAATGTCAACATCTTCTTTGGGGGGGTGATTAATTTCAAATGATCTTATGTTTTCTTTTTCAATGAAAAAATAATAGTTGTAGTCCGGGAGAGTCTTGTCAAGGTATTGTTTTACAATGACTTTGGGTTGCACCCGCGAATTCAGGGACATATATTCGTAATCGTGAGCCTTGTCGCCAAAGCTTTGAGATCGGCCGATTATTTCTGAAATCGTGTTTTGGAGGCTGTGATGCTTTACATAGTACATATTCGTCAGTACAATCTCTCCGTAATTGTATTTATGCTGTTTTGACAGCATGCCTGAAGATTCAATTTTCTGGCTTTGCGTGACGAAAAAGAAATACAGGAATATTATGGAAACTACAATTACTACTGCCATGATGTTTAGCATGGATTCCTGGCCTTTATGGCGCGTCTGGAACGCGGATTTTATATTGCAGCGCATCTTAATCACTTAGAGTTATTTTTTTCCTGTCGTGGTCATATTTTAGAATGATATAGTGCATCCCGGGACCTAATGGCTTGAATTTAATGCTGCTGAAACTTAGAGTCTTGCAAAATTCATTTTCATCTGCTTTCAGGCAGATGCTTTTTTTGCTGTCTTTTTCTTTCAATGATATGGGATAATCGAGCCTGATTGAGATTGTGGATGTTATGTCTTTTTTTGTTTGCGAGCCGATGCTATATACTGTTTCGATTCGCCCGACAATGGATTCAAGGTCACCCTGGCGGATGTTCAATGTGAGCTGCCCGGGGCTTATGAAGCCGTTTTCGTGTTTTATTGCAAGGGGCATGGTGATCCCGTATTCATGCTTCAGTGCTTTTCCTTCAGAGCCTTCGGATTCTCCGATGCGCCACGTTTTGCCTGTTTTTGAGTCCATGTCTCTTACTGTGGCGTCCCAGCCCAGTTTTTCGTCTCTCATACACGGAGGCTTGCGGCTGAGGAAATCATTGTTGAGTTTTTCCAGTTTGGTTGCGCTCACAAGGTATGGATATCCTGTGGGATCATCTGAAATGCATTTTAATACCTTGTCAAACACAGGGCCTGCCGTTGATTTGAACCCGTATTCTTCTGCTTCCTGTGCGATGGATACATTTACCATCAGGGTCTTTATGACAAACATTGCGAATATGCTTATGAGTATTATCAGCATGATGGGCTGCGTGAAGATGTTTATTTGCGCCTTCTTCTGTTGTCTTTTAATCATCAGTCTCACAATCCTTGCATGCAGGGTCGCATTTGCCAAAGAGCATGCATCCTTCGTCGCAGGTGTCGTCATTGAGATTGCATACACTGGGGCATGCTTCTCCCCTGATAGTGATAATATCGCTGTTTTTGGATATGCATACTGTATTTTTGTTTTCTATTTTTGCATTGTTAATATTTAGTGGCACCAGAGTATGGACCGGCTCTCTTCTTGGGTATTTTATGGAGAGTATCCTGTCTTTGAGTGTTAGCTTGTACGCTTTGACTGGCGGATGATAAGAATACTCGACTATGTCCTGGGTGGATGAGTGGACTGAATTTATTTTTGCTTTCAGGTCATTTGCAAATCCTTCTTCGGATGCACTGAAGACATTGTCTGCCTGGTATATGGCGAGCTTGTAGAATGATACGAAAAACAGTGCAGAGGCGATTACGCCACCTATCAAAAGAATTGATTCTACTGTTACAGAGATTCCCTTTTTCGCGGGTTTGAGCATACTATCTATTAATGTCTGTTTGGGAATATAAAGGTTTAGAACTATAGTTTATTGTCTTTTTGTGTATTTTGTTTCGGGTTCTTTCCATTTTTTCTTTTCCTGGGTTTTGCGGTAAAGAACGAATGCAGCCAGGGCGGCAAGGATTACTGCCAGTATTATGTAATAAATTGAGCTGGTTTTTTCAGGTTTACCTGTTTTGCCGGATTTGGTGGATCTGCAATCTATGTCTTGTTCTTTTGAGCAATCAGGGTCGCATATATTGTCCTGTATTTTGTCGCAGTAGTCGTCTTTTCCACCGGAGGGGCAGTCCTCTGGACACTCTGCATAATTCTCGCCTTCTTCTGGTTCACATATCTGGTTATGGTTGCAACTTAAAAGGGTCCACCCTTCATAATCAGGATATTTGCCATCCTGTTTCATCAGTTCTGTGACTTCTGTCTCTTTCCCACCAGGCGAAATGCACAACACGCATTTGCCAAAATACATCCCGGGGCATCTGCTATCGTTCTCAACAACTTTGAAGCCATAGCCTTTTTCTTTGCAGTAGTTGTGGTCCTGTCCTGCATCTCCTTTCAAAAAAGCCCATGCATCAACAACGGAGCCGTCCGGGAACCTGCACAGCCCTACTTCACCGGTGCCTGTTCTGATGATTGTGAATTCATAACCCAATTGACTGCAATAGACTGCGGATGGATCGGGTATTGCGGATGCGGGAGTAATTATAAAACTTATAATTATGGCGACTAAGACCCCTGTTCTTTTTAGTGATATCATTGCTTTTTCACCCCTTCAACATAATATACCTTTCCCTCTATGAGGCATGCGCCGTATTTCACCTTAAAATAAGGATGGTTCGAATCACCCCAACTATTTTTTACAATCCAGTAACCGCCGCTGTCGTCGTACCCGACAATGACTATGCCGTGATCATACTGAAGAGTGCCTTCGCAATCCATGCTGTCCCAATCCTGCCTGTAACTGCTCATGTCCATGCCAGCAAATATAGGTCCTTTTTCAGTTAATCTCTTCTTAATTTCGTCTCTGCTACCATACATCCGATCGTAATTGGTTATAACCCATTTTGGGTCTCCCAGAGGAACAGAATACGGGCATTTGGTATTTGAGCAGGGATCATTGTACTTACATTCACATTCGCATTTCTTGTTAACGATAGAATGAGAGCAAGTAGAATCAGTGTACTTAAAGTAGTTCTCATCCGGTGTTCCATCACTCTTTATATGATTTAGCATTTTCGGTGGACTGACACCACAACACCCCCTTGTGCCGGCACAATTAACAAGATCCTGTTCTGAAAGGTCAATATCCAAACCAGGATTTCCCTGTTCAACATTATAAACTGCCTCTATTGTCCCGAGTACTCCAAATGCAGCACAGCAGCCACAGCTTCCCTGATGCTTAACCGAAGTCATCCAGTTTGCCCCCGGAGGGTTATAGGGTGGAGCATTGGGCAATACTACATGACTCCAGTCCCAGGAAGACGGCAAAGTGGTATCGTGCTCTCCTGATTCAACTGTTATTGTTACGCTGTCGGTTGCATAGCTAGATCTATCAAAAGCTTTTAGTGTTATTGTATGCTCGCCG
>JAIWAJ010000126.1:0-4738 GCA_048634435.1 Methanosarcinales archaeon | reverse complement strand
AGACACTGGAATTCTACGCACTCTGCCAGTCATACGAAAGCAACTCCGAAATATACTACAAGACAAAACTGATCCCCTTAAAAGAGACCCACAAGCCATACCTGCCGCAGGAAAAAGACCTCGTATTCAACTCATACGACCCCACCATCACGACAGGCATATTCCGCACCCCCATATCGAAAATAGGCGAAATATCACGAAAATTCGCAGAATGGAACATCTCAAAGCACATAATAGAAAATGAGTTGGACAGAGGCGACATCCTCCTTCGCGACGGCTCCCTCCAGACAGGCATAACAAACGAATCCCTATACTCGAACGCAGCCTACGAATCAGCAGAATCAAAAGGCGCCATATTCTGCGGGCTCTCAAAAACATCAACACTCCTTGCAACCAACGGCAAAAGCCTCGTATCAGCAATCACGAAAATTGCAGAATCAAAAGGAGAAAAAGACACATGGCTGTATCACCCCATAGCAAAATCAGACCAGCCAGACCACAGGGGAGAAATATACTATGTCCGCCTCAACAAAAACTCAGACTACACATTTCGCTTCGAAATCTACGACAGGCAGAAAGAGAGCGCACAAGCAGCAATAGAACAGCTCGCATTCGCATCAAAAGACATATCATTCCCAGGCTATCCCTACCCCTTGATAGACGCAGACAAGAACGCGCGCGCAAAATTTCAGGAAATAAACTTCCACAAGACATACATAGAGCACTTCATGCGCACAAAAAGCAGCATAAAAGCCATCAACTCATCCGTGCGCGCACAGGACGCCCACTCCCTCATCGACAGGATTGTCTAAAAGCCCGTCATTCCTTAAGCACCGCCTGTGCAGCCGCAAGCCTTGCAATCAAAACTCTGAACGGGCTGCAGCTGACATCACTCAACCCTATCTTATAGCAGAATTCCACAGAAGCAGGATCACCCCCGTGCTCACCGCAAATCCCGATCTCTATGTCAGGCTTAACCTTCCTTGCTTTATCAACACACATCTTCATCAATAAACCAACACCCTCCGTGTCAATGCTCTGGAAAGGATCTCTCTTGTAAATCCCGGAATCAACATACTGCTTCAGGAATTTGCCGGCATCATCCCTTGAGAATCCGCAAGTCATCTGCGTCAGATCATTTGTGCCAAACGACATAAAATCAGCTTCTTTCGCTATCTCATCAGCTGTGATAGCTGCCCTCGGCACTTCAATCATGGTCCCGGTTTCATATATTATCTTTCCTTTTGCCCCTGTTTCTTCCGCCGCCTTCTCAATTATCTCCTTAATCATCCTGAACTCCTTAACCTCGCCAACCAGCGGGACCTCTATCTGCGGCTTCACTTCAATTCCCTCTTTCTGGCACTCAATAGCCGCTTCAAATATCGCTTTTGCCTGCATTTCATTTATTTCCGGGTATCTGATCCCCAACCTGCACCCACGAAACCCCAGCATAGGGTTAAATTCATGTAACGCAGTTACTATATCTTTGATCTTTTTGGCATCGACATTCATTTGCCTCACAAACTCTCTAATCTCATCATCTTCTTTCGGAAGGAATTCATGCAACGGAGGGTCTAATAATCTTATTATAACCGGCAGACCATCCATCACTTTAAATATTCCCTTAAAATCTTCCTTTTGCATCACCTGAACTTTAGCCAAAGCTCTCTTTCTTTCCTCCAGGGTGTCAGATAATATCATCTCTCTTACAGCTTTTATCCTGTCCCCTTCAAAAAACATGTGCTCTGTTCTGCATAAGCCGATACCCTCTGCACCAAAATCGCGGGCAACCTGGGCATCGAAAGGCGTATCCGCGTTTGCCTTGACTTTCATTTTTCTCACACTGTCTGCCCATTCCATCAGTTTCCCGAAACTCGCACTCATTTTTGGTTCAACCAGTTCCGCTCTGCCCAGGATAACCTCGCCAGTGCTCCCGTTTAATGTTATATAATCTCCTTCTTTTACCTCCGCATTATTTACCCTAAAACCTCTCGCATTCTCAAAAAGAATTATATTGCTGCACCCTGTCACACAGCATTTGCCCATGCCTCTGGCTACGATAGCTGCATGCGAAGTCATACCCCCTCTTGCTGTAAGAACACCCTGGGACGCAGCCATTCCTCCAATATCATCCGGGGAGGTTTCCAGTCTTACAAGAATTACTTTTTCTCCACTCCCCCCCATTTCCACTGCCCTATCAGCTCCAAACACTGCTTTGCCAACTGCAGCTCCCGGAGACGCAGGCAATCCCTTGGCAATTACATTCAACTTCGCCTTTGCATCTATTGCAGGGTGCAAAAGCTGGCTCAATTGCTCCGCATCGATACTGAGCAGCGCAGCCTTCTTATCAATCAGACCCTCTTCAACCATGTCAACAGCTATCTTGACTGCTGCCAAAGCAGTCCTTTTTCCGCTCCTCGTCTGCAGAACATAGAACTTTTTTCTCTCGATTGTAAATTCAATATCCTGCATATCCTTATAATGTTTCTCAAGCACATTGCACGTATTAGCAAGCGCATCATAAGCCACAGGAAACTCTTTCCTCATTCCTTCAATATTCTTTGGGGTTCTGACCCCTGCAACAACATCCTCTCCCTGCGCATTCACCAGATATTCTGCAAATAATCTTTTCTCACCAGTTGCAGGGTCTCTTGTAAATGCGACACCTGTAGCAGAATCCTCCCCGACGTTTCCAAAGACCATTACCTGGACATTAACACCAGTGCCTAAATCATGGGCCATATTATTTATTCTCCGATAGGTTATAGCCCGTGCATTATTCCAGGAATTAAAGATAGCCTCAATTGACATTTTTAATTGAGTATGCGGGTCTTCAGGAAATACCCCTCCTGTTTCTTCTTTGATTATCTTTTTAAATACTGCAACTATCTCTTTCAGCGCATCTGCACTCAACTCAGCATCTGTTTTCACCCCCAGCTTCTCCTTGTATTTGTCAAGCACCAACTCAAACTTCTCTTTGGAAACAGATAGCACAACATCGCCATACATCTGGACAAATCTTCTGTAACAATCGTATGCGGATTTCTCCTCATTCATCTGCCTTATTAATCCCTTAATTGTCTCTTCATTGAGACCCAGATTTAGCACAGTATCCATCATCCCGGGCATAGATATTGCTGCACCTGACCTGACAGAGAAAAGCAAAGGATTATCACGGTCACCAAATCTTTTGCCTGTTTTAGCTTCAAGAATCCTCACCTTATCCATTAACTCCTCTTCAAGTCCGCGGGGGAACTTTTTACCAACCCTATAAAATTCCTTGCACGTTTCTGTGGTGATAGTGAATCCCACAGGGACAGGCAGCCCTATCCTTGTCATCTCCGCAATCTGGGCACCCTTGTTGCCCAGTAAATCGCACATATTTGCAGAACCCTCTTCAAACAAATAAATTCTCTTATGCATTGTCATCTTCATCGCCTCTCTATATCATCCTTCCTGTCTTATAGCCCATTTCATACCGAAATTTATAAACATTATGATTGTCCGGGCTTCTCTCAATCCCTTTGATAGCCATAGAATCATATATATCAACCAACGCATCAAAAACAAATATAAATCTAAAAACCCCATAATCCCAGATGCTCAAAAGAAAAGAAATCCAGGACATGACAGAAAACTATAAAACCAAAAAAGACATAACAATCGGAATCTTCGGCTCCCACTCAGCAGAAGAGCTGGGCATATCCGCAAAAGCATTCGGCTTCAAAACAGTCCTGATATGCGAAAAAGGGCGCGATACCATCTACACAAAATACAGCCCCAAGCTCTACGACAGCACAATCCTCCTTGACAGCTTCAAAGACATAATCAACCCTGAAATCCAGGACAAGCTAAACTCCATGAACACCATATTCATCCCCAACCGCTCATTCTCAGTCTACACAGGTTACGACAACATAGAAAACAGATTCCGCGTACCAATCTACGGCAACAGGTTCATTCTGCGCGCAGAAGAGCGCACAGCCAGGAACAACCAGTACGACCTCCTCATAAAAGCAGGCATAAGAACTCCCAAATACTACAAAAGACCAGAAGACATAGACAACCTGGCAATAATCAAGATACAGCAAAAGCACAACCCCCTGGAGCGCGCATTCTTCTACGCAAAAGACTGCGAAGACTACAAGATGCAGTCAGAAAAGCTGATAAAACAGGACATAATAGACGAGAAAGAGCTAAAAACAGCAAGAATAGAAGAATTCATAGTAGCCCCCCGCTTCAACGCCAACTTCCAGAGCTATTCACTCGAGAGCCTCGGCACAATAGACTTCGCAGGCTTTGAAGACCGGATACAGACGAACCTCATGGGCCTCCTCAACCTGCCCGCAAAAGACCAGCTGAAAATAGACATCCCGATAAAAAACGAGGAAATCGGCCACCACGGCATAACAATGCGCGAATCAAAAAAGACACTGGTCTACGAAGCAGGAGAAAGATTCAGAGAAATCTGCAAAAAAGAATACCCTCCAGGCATAATCGGCCTCGTCTCCTTACAGGGCGCAATCCCCGAGGGAAAAAACGGCCTCGAATTCGTGGTATTCGACGTATCCCCGCGCATCCCCGGCTGCCCGTGCGTAGGCCCCACATCCCCTGAAATGCGCCGCCTCTCGCTGATCCACAACCGGAAGATAGAATCCCCCCTCGACCTCACGATGCTAGAGATAGAAACCGCCCTAAAAGAAAACAAACTAAAAGACATAGTAACATATCCCTCTAA
>JAIWAJ010000125.1:0-4747 GCA_048634435.1 Methanosarcinales archaeon | reverse complement strand
TTTGGAAACGAACTCTCTTTGGGAATAATCCTTGCAGCATGGCTCTTTCTGACTGCCATAGGAAGCATGGCATTCAAAAAACTATCACCCAAACTAAAAAACCTAAACACTACTCTGGTCTCACTATTGATTCTCTTATCACTTGCCCTGCCTGCACAAATCCTGATTGCAAGAAGCATGAAAAACATTTTAGGCACAATCGCAGGCGAAATAATAAGCTTCCCGGCAATGGCAATATACTCATGCCTGGCACTTGCCCCGGCCTGCCTAATAATCGGCTTCCTATTTGCCCTGGCATCTGAAATATACTCAAAAGGCCAGAAAGAAAAAACAAAATCTATCACAAAAGTATACATTGCAGACGCAATAGGAGACACTACAGCAGGCCTTCTTTTCACTTTTTTTCTTATTTATTTCTACCCGGCTTATGTATTTTTTGCACTTTCCATCCTCTGCCTGTCCACAGCCTTCTTTTTATGCGAAAAAAAGAAAAGCCTGCTTTTAGTGTTCTTAGTCTTTTCTTTAGCAATTAATGTTTATGCCACCACGCAATTAAGAGACTATTCCCTGGAACAGAGGTGGGGAAACAACCTCGTCTCATCCCAAAACTCAAAATACGGCAATCTTGTAGTCACCAAAAGCGAGAACCAGTACAACTTTTATGAAAACGGGATATTCATGTTCTCATCCCTAAAGACAGTAGAGGATGAAGAACTGGCGCATTTAGCCCTGTTATCCCATCCCGCCCCGAGAGACATCCTGCTGATCGGAAACCTGAATCTTATTGAAGAGATTTTAAAGCATGACGTCAATGTAGATTATTTCGAGCTGGACCCCCTGATCATAAGCACAATTGAAAACCTGGCTCTGGGAGAAGTCTTTGAAAACAAAAAAGTAAACATACACTACGGGGACGCCCGCCATCTCCTCAAGAAATCGCAAAAAAAATACGACATAATACTGGTAGATTTGCCTGAACCAGGCACCACCCTGCTGAACAGGTTCTACACAAAAGAATTTTTCCGCGAAGCAAAAAGCAGGCTAAACCAAAAAGGTATCCTTGTCACCACATTGCCATCATCTGAGACATACATGGCAAAAGAAATGCTCAATATCAACACATGCATTTTCAAAACACTTAAAAGCGTTTTCTCATCAGTCAACATACTCCCTGCAAACATTTTTCTCGCATCAGACAGCCCGATTGATTTAGACAAGATGACAGAAAGATTCGACAAAAGAAAAATAGAAAGCGATTTTGTAGGCCCAGAATTAATAGACTACCGCCTCTACCAGAGAACCGAACTAAACTATGAACAAAAATTTGCAAAAACAACCACCCCCTTAAACACTGACTTCCAGCCAATCTCATACTTCTATGACATGATTCTCATTAGCACTCTCTCATCCTCTGGCCTTGAAGGCATTCTCTACACGTTATATGATTTCAGCCTGTCCCTTGCCCTGGTTCTGATTATTCTGTTTGCCCTCTTCCTTAGGCAGAGAAAAACATACTCTGTGCTCCCAACAGTCCTGATTGTAGGTTTCACAGGCATATCCATAGAGATAATCTTAAGCCTGGCATTTCAGGCAATTTATGGCTACCTCTACTACGAAATAGGCATTCTCTTGATGCTCTTTATGCTCGGGCTGGCATCAGGCTCCCTGTGCGCCCTGAAATACCTGATAATGACGGACATAAAACAACTCCTTGCAAAAACCCAAATCACATTGATTGCAACAACACTCTTAATCCCCCTGTTTTTGCTAAACATCTCCCATATCCCGGACCTTATAGTCCATCTCCTGATATACCTCTTCATGTTCCTGGCAGGCTCACTGGTAGGCGCAGTCTTCCCCCTTGCAGCCAAAATCCACCTGAAACACGAAAAAAGCGCAGGAAAAGCAGCAGCCGCAATCTACAGCACAGATTTGTTAGGCGCATGTTGTGGTGCACTCTTGATAACAATAATCTTCCTCCCTTTGCTCGGCATCCTGAAAGCCTGCCTCATAATCGCCGCCCTGAATTTAGCAGTATTGTTTGGCTCAAAAACATCCCAGAAATAGTCATTCTTTCTCTATAACCTTCATTATATTTGAGACAAAGAACATCGCATTCTTCAGCGAATCTTCTGCAGGCCCTTTATTTGCCTGCGGTATTGTACGATACGTAAATTTTCCTCTCTTCCCTTTTTCATCCCTGAATATTTCCACTAATTCATCTGCTCTAACCACTATTTTATTGTAAATCTCAATGAGTTTTACATCAAGAATACCTGTATCAACAAAATTCTTTTCAAACTCTTCAATAGTCTTTCTATGAACTTCAGGGGCATAAGTTCTAATCCCTTTTGTCAGCAAAATGGCTTTTGCTGCATAAAAAATAGCATAATAAGAATGCGAAATTACAGAACTGTAAAAAGTCACATCATCTGAAAGCTGAAAATCCTCTTTGAATCTTGTTTCTTCACTTAATCTCTTCAATGATTGGGCAGCCAAAATTTCATTTTTTGCCCTTTCAGTGAAAATTTCAACCATTGAATCCATTTTTCATTGCCTCGCTTATTATTTTAAAATAATTTTCTCCACCGGATAGTATAAGATTATTCCCGGCGATTTCTGTCCCATAGTTCGCTTTTTTATCTAAGAGCATAGCAAGCATTTCAGACCTTTTAAAAACATATAAATGTATTGGTGGTATATTCATTTCACATGCATACTTCAGTTCAGAATAGACTCTTTCAGGTTTAGTATTATCATCCACAATTATAACAATATCTATATCAGACCCACTCTTCTGACTATTTTTCGCATAGCTTCCTGTGATAATGAAAATATAAAAATCCGTTGGAATTTTCGAAGCAATTTTCTCTAAATCTCTATAAGGTATATGTTTTTCATTCCACGCCATATGCTCTGCAATAAATCCTGCATCGCTTTGTGTCTTTAATGATTCCATGTTTAAAGAATAAAGTACCACGTTTCCTGCTTTCTCCTCTTTTAAACTTCCAACAGCAACAAATCTTTTGAGCGCACTATATACATAACTCTCTGATTTCTTCCCTGAAAGCTTTTTAATCTCTTTAAACGTAAATCGTTGCCAAGGAAACTTAACAAACTGCGCAAATATCTCATATTCTTTTTTCAGCATATTGATCTCCCATCATATTTCAACAATTTCAACATTTATTCAATAAATTACAATAAAGATAAAACTCCACAAATCCTACTTTTAGGATTAATTAATCCTATTTTTAGGATTAAACCTTTAAATAACTTTCTAAAACATACGGGAAATCAGTTGGTTACAATTTGTAACCAACTCAAATTAATCTCAGCAGATGGTAAATATTACACATCAAAATATCTTTTTCTTTCAGAAAATTATCTCCTTTTCATCTCTTCCATCAGTTTTCTCATCCTTTCCTTCCTCTCATCTATAGAAGGAACATACTGAGGACATGATTTACAGGTTGATGGCGCCACTTCCGGAACCTCTGTGGGGCAATCTTCAAATAAGTTTTTTCCCACACATTTTGGATATTTGTTCGAATCAAGCTTTTTCGACCACTCAGCCTCTTCTTTATTATGTCCAAGATGATGCGCTCTGCGCAATCGTGCCCTTTCAGCATTTTTATTACAGTTCGGCGCTGTAGCCATAATATCTCTATGTGACATAGATACTTTAATATTTATTCGCACACTATCATAATCTATAAGCTTTTGCACAGTTCCGAAACTAAGAGGAGGCAAGAAAATGAGTAACTTTCAGGAAAAAGTGAGTTTCATATGGGATTTAGCAGATTTATTGAGAGGTAAATATAAACGAAATGAATATCAAAAAGTAATTCTTCCCTTTACTGTCCTAAGAAGATTTGATTGTGTTTTAAGTGACAGCAAAAAAGCGGTTTTAGAGGCACATAAAGAGGGGTTATAATATGAAAGATGAAAAAAATTCAATTGTTTTGTTCAATGACAAACAGATTCGCCGAATTTGGGATAAAGATAAAGAAGAGTGGTTTTTTAGTGTTACTGATGTAATCGAAATTTTAACAGACAGTCCAAGGCCAAGAAAATACTGGAATGCTTTAAAAACAAAGCTGAAAGAAGAGGGAAGTCAGTTGTCCCATTTTTTGGGACAACTGAAAATGAGGTCCAGTGACGGTAAATATTATTTGACTGATGTTGGAGATACAAAATGGATTTTAAGGTTAATCCAGTCAATACCCTCCCCTAAAGCAGAACCCTTTAAGATGTGGCTTGCCAAAGTCGGAAATGAAAGAATTGATGAATTAGCAGACCCGCAAAAAGCAATTGACAGGGCGCTTAAAACTTACCTGAAAAAAGGATATTCAAAAGAATGGGTTAACCAGCGATTAAAAACAATTGAAGTAAGAAAAGAGCTGACAGATGAATGGGACAAGCGGCAGGTAGAAGAAGGCATAGAATATGCAATTTTAACTGACGAGATTACAAAGGCATGGACTGGGATGACTACAAAAGAATATAAAAGTTTCAAAAATCTGAAAAAGGAAAACCTGCGGGACAATATGTCTAATCTGGAATTGGTTCTTAATATGGTGGCAGAGGCAACAACAACAGAAATTTCAAAAAACAAGATGCCGGAAACATTTGAAGAAAACAAAAAAGTAGCACGAGAAGGCGGAGAAGTTGCGGGAAATACAAGAAAAGAAATTGAGCAAAAAACAGGCAAAAAAGTTATTTCAAATGAAAATCGTTTTAGTCT
>JAIWAJ010000124.1:0-4692 GCA_048634435.1 Methanosarcinales archaeon | reverse complement strand
TTCCGATCTGTTGAAGCTGAAAAAAGAAGGATCAATGTATGAGGATTCATCATTATTTGTGAAACTGCATAAAAAATAGTGCTTATGCTAACTAAATTGGGCGCGGGGATATTCCCAAAAAGAAGAATAGAGTTTGGAAGAAAATACCATCCTTTTGAAATTGATATTATACCATATATTGCTATTGGAATGATTGCAAATGAAGATAATAAAAAAGAGTATTGTATTCTTTTTCTTATGACAAATATGATGCTCACGATCAGAACCAGAAACAATGCTTCATAGCGAACTAGGGTGACTAGTGACGCCAATATTAGCAATAACATAGATTCTGAAAAGCAGTGTCTTTCTTTTGAGAGTATTCTAGCAGAAAAGTAGACAAATGGAATAGTGATGAGTATATGCAGTATATGTTCCATGCCTCCGAATATGAGTGCAGTTAATGGTGTAAAAAATATTATTGACAGCAAGGCAATAAAGTTATAGAACTGTGGCAATTTGTATTGTCTCAAGAGAAGATAAACCAAATAAGTTATGGCTGTCGCAAATATAATGTTAAATATGAGTGGTGCGAAACAATTCCCGCCCATGAAGAAAGTTAGTGATAATAATAGTACCCAAAATGGTGATGAGGTGGTTGAAGTAAATTCATATTTAGTTATGCCCCATACATTGTATGTGACAAAATTTTTTGCTATGGCCATATGGATATAGGGATCATCGAGAGCATAAATGAAATGCCCCTGATTTTGTTTGATAGATATAGTCAAGACCGCAACTACTATCACATACAAGATAAATATTGATATGACAAGCGGCCAGTGTTTTCTTATGATGTTTGATATGCTTTTAATTGACATATATTGAACCCCAGTATAACTATAGTCAAAGACATAGGTCGTTAAACCAATGGCTCTATCGCATCCGAAAAAATCACTTTGCGACTTTTAGGATGACATAAATCGATAAGATAACGATTTTTGATCATACAACGAATCTGGATGGTTCGCAAAATTGTCAACAACCGCCGGTCAAATAGACCGACAACATGCTTGTATGCCCCACACATATCGCCAAAGGTTGTTGGCCACGCAAAGATTCCGCATACCGCTATACTCAATTCGTTGAGTATGCAGGAATACGACTTGTCGGATTCACTGCACTCAATAGAGTAGCGGAATCTTTAGCGTTTTGAAAATTTATTCTAAGCTTCCAACTTTCGAAATTATGAAATGTGCGAACATTTCAAAAATCCAACAAACCTGCGATTTGTCCGGATAAAGCAATGCGTATTGCACAGACTACACCTCAATTGCTAACACTCGTTGTTTTCTTGGTCAACTGGATGTTAACCCCTTTTAATGGAAAATATATTTGCTAACACATACAAAACATCCAATAATAGATGTTAGTAATTTCCTTATAGCCTATGCTATTCTGTGGTTTTATAAAGATACAATTTAGGCACATGATCCATGGTGATTGACTATTCTCTCATTGCTCCATAAACGATAAGTACAGGCAATACTACTGAAAACACAAGATAAATCGGGTTTATCAGGTTGCCTATCATCAAAGAGACATTGTATCCGCTCAGGTAAAATGGTATAGCCAGAATTGCAGCGCCGCAAAGCGCAGCAATAATTTTATGCTCTCCCATAAGTAAAAGTATCCCTGCTATCGGATATGGCAGATAGTACAATAATCCCATAATGCCGTATAGCCCGCCTATAGATATCGCAACATACGCCAGATAGATAAAATACAATACAGACACTGCTCCGACAGCTTTGCTTATCATATGATTCATATGGACTCTGCCTGATATAAAGTTTTCCTTTTCTCACGTGAGGTAAGAGGAAATAAATTATATATATGACTTCATATAATTAGGATACATGGACAAGAAAGGAATGACAATGGCTCTTACAGTAGTTATCACTATTGTTGTTTTATTGATTGTTGCTGTGATTATAGTAACTATTGTGGGCAGTAGTGCCACCAATCTTTTGGGCACCTCTGATGATTCGATAGGTACTTCAAGTAAGAGCATCAAATGCCAGACAGAACTTGCAGCCGCCTGTAGCGGTATTGCGTCAGGCGAGACCTGCCCGACAGGCAAGTGCCCTGCCTGCACAGGCATCACTACAAAGTGCCCATAACTCCCGGAAATTCTCTTTTAAGCTTCAGCGCACATATAACAACCATGCTCACAGCCACAAGACACTTCTACGACAAGCTGAGCAGATACTACTGGCTCATCAGGCTGCTCGACGACCGCTACAAAAAGATTGCGCTCGACGCCGTCAAACTGCGCCCAAAAGAGAGATTCCTCGACATAGGCTGCGCAGACGGCTCTGTCCTGCGCCAGGCAAAAGAGCGCTGCCCAGGTGCAGTGCTCTATGGCATTGATATCTCCACCATGATGGCAGCAAGCGCAAAAAAAGCCGCAAAAGCAAATGTATCCATCGGCAGCTGCCTCTCCCTGCCCTGCAAAAACAACTCATTCAATATCCTCTTCTCAGGCTTCGTCCTCGACCTTTTTGACGAAAAAGAGCAGCAAAAAGCTCTAGCTGAGATGAGCCGGGTGCTTGTTCCCAGGGGCACTCTTGTCCTCATAAACAACTCGCACGGGAAAGGCATCTTTACCCTCATCGTCAGGTTTTACATTCTCCTCACACACCTTTTCCCAAACCTGCTCCTGAACAAGCCAATAGACACATGTTCACTCATTGAAAAGTCGCCGGGCTTCAGGATCAACAAGAAAATATCCCTTTGGTTCACAGACATTGTCGTATGCAAAAAAACACCTAAAACACCCGCACAGAATAAAATACTCTCAAAACATCAAAAACCCGCGCAAACCCCGAAGACACTAAAAGCATATACAAAAAAATACCGCCGATAACCACAGGCGCAACCATAGAAACAACACCCGCCAAACGGCTCACTTTGTGCACCTCCACAAACCCAGAGGACGCAATATACAAAGCATGAAACGGCAAAAAAACCAAAAGAGGCACAGCCCACGCATAAAGCAGAACAGCCGTACAATACGCAACCACAGAAAACGTCTCATCAAAACTCTTCTTCGCACCAAGAACCTTCAAAAACACATGAAACGAAATCGAAAAAACAAACAGCTCCGCAACCCCTGCAACCGTCAGCCCGACAGCCAGGATCACACTGACAAAAAGCGTCTTCTTATCAGGGCCAAGCAAAAGAAGAAAAAGCCCGATAATCACTGAAAATATTGCAATATTCTTTATCGCAAACCTGAAAGAAGCATCATACATCTCCTTTTTGGAAACCCTCCTGAAAAATTGCGAAGGATGCACAAGCACCTCAAACGAATCCCTGAAATGTTCCCCAAATATTAATTTCACCCTTTATCCTTGCGGGCATCTGCGCTCTCGACAATAATCTCCTTATCCTTCAGCTCATCAATCTCATCCTCGATATGGCGAAACCTGTCAAGCTCAGAATCATGCGCAATAACAACCTCCTTAAACTCAGGCTCCGCAATTTTCTTGAGAATATTCATAACCGTATCAAGCACCTCGCGGTTCTCAATAGCAAGGCGCCCAAGAAGCCGAAGGTCAGAAACTGCCTGCTCAAGGCTCGAGAGCCTCTGCTCAAACACCTTTGTCTTGCCCTTGAAAGAATCCTTCATCTCCGTAAGGTCATCATCAAGAACATTCAGCGCCTGGTGAACACCTGCCTTTTCTCCATCAGCACCAGTCTGCTGCAGGGCAACCTTCCTGATCTCCTCCCTGACATCTGCCAGCTGGTGCTTCAGGACCTCTATTTCCTGGAGTTTCGCATCCATTTCATTCTTAGCCTTATCATCGCCAAATAAACCCATACTTTTCTATTGCACACATGGATATAAATAAATTTATGGTGTTTCAATAATTCCGTGTAATATTTTGCGCAAAACGTGATAAAAATGCCGCCCACAAACAGCCTCCAATCCTACTTCAGCTCCATTGAAAAAGAAGTCACAAGAGCCTACGACATAGCAGGCACCGCAAGATCCAAAGGCAAAGACCCGGAACCGGAAGTAAACATCCCGATAGCCCACGACCTCGCCGCGAGAGTTGAAGGGCTCGTCGGCACCATGATTCCTGAACTCATGGGCTCTGGCCTGGCAGACAGCATACGAAAACTCGAGAAAGAATACGGCAAAAACGACGAACGCGTAGCCCTGCTTGTAGGAAGAGACATAGCTCTCGGCAAAATCACTAAATTCACAGAAAAAATCAAATCAATCGAAACCGGCCTGAGAGTCGCCATCGCCTACCTCACGCTTGGCGTAGTCACAGCCCCTCTTGAAGGCCTCTCGGAAGTCCGCCTCAAAAAAAACGACGACGGCACAGAATACCTCGCGATCTACTTTGCAGGCCCCATAAGATCCGCAGGCGGCACAGCATCAGCAATGGCAGTCCTCGCAGCAGACTTCATCCGCATCCACTGCGGAATCGCCCCCTACATCCCGAAAGGAGTCGAACTCAAAAGATATTCAACAGAAGTCGAAGACTACTACACGCGCGTCACTGCAAAGCAATACCACCCAACAAAAGAAGAGATCGAGTTCATAATATCTAACGTCCCTGTGGAAATCAACGGCGACCCCACAGAAAAGCTCGAAGTATCAAACTACAAAGACCTCGAACGCGTCGAAACCAACCA
>JAIWAJ010000123.1:0-4771 GCA_048634435.1 Methanosarcinales archaeon | reverse complement strand
AAGATAGACCACCACCAGTCAATGAGCCAATAGAAAATGAAGTTCCTCCTCCCATGACTGAAAAAATAGTTGCTGCGCCGCCTAAAGAGCAGGTGACAGATCTTCTGGCAGTTGACAAAAAAGACATGAAATCCAGAATGGAAGAGATGATATCTTCAGCCAGCCAGATGGCTGCTGAGAAAAGATATTCTGAAGCTACTGAAGTTTACCTTAAATTGGCTGATGCATATGAGAAAAACAAGGATGATTCTTCGATCCAGGGTTTGGCTCCAAAGATTGATGAGTTGTATGATAAAATCAGTTCAAATCTCCTGACCAATCTGATGGAGACTGATACTGCGAAAAAGACATCCATTTTTGATAAGAATAGAAATTTTTAAATAACAAAGAAGTAATTATATATAAATGAGTTAATAAACATTTATTGGTTACATTATGACGCACAATACTCATCACCATGCATATCATGAACCTGAAGGAGAAGAGCTGCCGGAAGCGCGGCTTGCCCTGTTTTGGATAATGGGGACTCTTTCGATTCTTGGCGGCGCATGGATTGCAGGGCATCTTGAATGGGTCCTTGGAACCACGACCTTATCCTACTACGGGTCCCTTTTTGTCTCATTTCTACTCATACTTTTTGGCGGCCTTGCATGGATTGGGGTTGCTGTGAGTGTGGCGCACCACAAGGGATAAGTCTTAAATGTTAGTGTATCGCTCAATCAATAGATATCTTTATATATCTCTTTAATCAAAAAAATACTTTATGAATTCACTTAAAATTCTTGTTGCAGCGCTTACATGCCTTTTTTTGCTATTCGGGAGTGTAAATGCAGACGTTGTAATTAACGAAGTCGAATTGGACCCTCTAGGTGGTGCTGCCAGTGACGAATGGATTGAACTGTACAATACAGATGGCTCATCTCTTGCTGATATCTCAGGTTACATTATAAGTGATCTCACAAAAAATAACACTATCCCCAACGGAACGGAAATTGGTCCAAATGGCTTTCTTGTTCTCACGAAAGACCTGCCTTATTTTAATTTGCAACTAAATGATAACGGGGAGATTCTAACATTGAAAGATAATATGGGAGGAATATTGGACATTACCCCTGAACAGGTTGATAATTTCGATAACCTAAGCACATGGCAGCGCATTCCCGATGCTTCAGACAACTGGGACTTTCTTGAAGAAACAAAGGGCGAAAGCAATGATGGCACCGGCGGCGAAATCCCCGAATTCCCGACATTTATCCTCCCGGTTCTTCTGATGCTTGCAAGCCTTTCATTAGCAAGAAAACACATGCCACAGGGACTTTAAATCCCTATTAGTTACATTGAGGGCTCTTTCTCTCCAAGAAACGCATCCAGTATATCTTTCAGGTTTTCTGCCTCGATTATCTTGATGCCTGTTTCTTCTGAAAGGTCAACAATATCTGTTTTCAACTCAGGCTGGCAGTATTCATAAGTTCCCCACGTATGGCAGAATTCCTCTTCTGTATAATTTACTTCTGTTGATGCGCCAACCGGTACGTAGAATGCCTTTGCACCGTTTTCCTTGGCAGATAATGCCTTTTCTTTCACTCTTCCTGCAGGGCCTATTGTGCCGTCATGATTTATAATCCCGGTTATCATAACATCGTTATTTACATCTCTGCCTTCCAGCGCTGCAATAGTTGCTATGGTCATTGCCGCGCCTGCAGACGGCCCTTCAAGTAGCGATGCATTTGCATAAATGTCATAGATTATGTCCAAGTTGCCTGTATCAATATTGGTCATGTCTGAAGCTACCAATGCTGCCATCCTTATTGAATTCAATGTCTCTTCTTTTGAAATAACCCTGTTGAGATTTACCAAGACAAGGCCGCTTCCGGGCATAATCGAAACATCCAGATTTGCTGCAACCCCTGTCCCGTTGCGGTTAACTGCAGGAAGCCTGATGCTTGAGCACTGCTCATCATGCATTACAAGCTGCTTTTTGGTGGATGGCTTGTATATAGAAACAATGTTGGGATTGTCTGCATCTTTGTCCAATCCGACTGAAACTCCAACCAGAAATGCAATCATTAGAAGAACTACGAGGGTAAGCGCTCGGTTGACTGCTTTTAGCCTGCCCTTTTGCTGTATTTTGGAATTCATAGTGTTTATTGGTATAACCTGTTAATATAGGTTATGTATGAGCCACAAGTTTTTTTGTTGCGCGAAATGTAAAAATGGCAAAGCGCGCGCATAAGTGAGCACACTTTCTGAACGCTGGATCCTCATTCCTACCTCACCACTGTATCCTGAAAGCGCTCATGCGATGCCTTAGGGCTGCTCCGGTCAGGGCCTGACCCGTTTCAGCAAAGCATAAACCTATCAGGGCAGAGAGTCATTGTTCAAAACAAGGCCAACGCATCCAAAAAGCAATTGCCGCCTTGTGCGCTTCAGCCCCTGCATATAGACGATTTCAGGTAACAGGGCCCGCCTGTCGCCCCAGCCTAGCTTTGCCAGTAAATCTATGAACAGTAAGTTTTATATGTGAATAAGAAAGAAAATCCCCTGGATTGCGCTTCTAAAAGAATACAAAATGGGCTACTTCCCGTTCAGGGAACTCTCCGCCTAAATCGCTCTTGGGCCCTTGAAATACCCGTCCTTTTTATTCTTCGCATTAGCCAGAGCCTCATCTTGGGAAAGAGATGCCTCAACAACATCCTCTCTTGTCCTGTCCTTTATCTCAATCGGCTGGAATGCAGGCTCAACACCATCAACATTTACCTCATCAAGAGAGCCAAAAGCATCCAGAATATTCTTCATATCCCTGGAATAATCCTTTTTTTCAGACTCAGTGAGTTCTATCTTTGCAATTTTTATTACTTTCTCAATTGTTTGCTTTTCATTCATACTCTATTTTATCTGACTAGTAACTTAATAAGTTTTTCAATGCCGCATAAGAAATCAAAAAGCTTAGGATTCTCCAATTATCACCAATATCCTATGATATTTCAGTTTTCCACAAGAAATAATGGTTCACACCAATAGTTCCACTGGAAATGCAATATTCTTTCTCCAAAAAGATTATCCGCTTCATGCTCCCGAATTCCACAAGAAATAAAGGTGATGCCACTTAAACATTACAGTATATACATCTCAAAATATATTTACATATAACAAAAGCTTTATATATAACTAATTGACAAATGAAGAAATAGGTTTTCCAGTACAATATTCTGGGCGAATATTGCACGAAAAAAAAATACACAATTTTAAATTATCGGGCGACAATTTAAAATTGAAACAGCAACCTCATTTAACTTTGGGCAAAGTTAAATTGAAATTGTTGGGGCATTTCAATCAAGTTGAAGTAGAGTTTGTTAGATTTGTTTGGGCTAATCCTATTAATCTACTTCTAAGGATAATAATATCACTGGACCAATATAAACATTTCGCCACCAGGAGATATATCATAAAAAATATATCTTAAACAGGGGAGATAAACACATGGTTCCTGGGCTATAGACAAAAAAAAACCGGAGGGAGTTGAGATGGAATCAATAATACAAAGTGCAATATCAAGACAAATTACTGGAGGTATCGGTGCAGAGTTAAATGAAAAATCACTTGATGACTTTGCTGGCGCAAATGATGCAAAAATCATGGTCATGGGTGCCGGCGGCATGGGCTGCAATGCAGTCAACCGATTGCATAATGTCGGTATTCAGGGAGCTGAAACAATCGCATTGAATACAGACATGAAACACTTAAGGACAATACAGTCCGACAGGAAAATTCTTCTTGGACAGGAACTCACGAAAGGGCTTGGAGCCGGCGGATATGTTTCTGTAGGAAAGCAGGCAGCAGAAGAATCCATAAATGAAGTAAGAGATGTCTTGCGCGGCGTTGACATGCTGTTTTTGGTGGCTGGCATGGGTGGCGGAACAGGTACCGGATGTGCCCCTGTGATTGCCGAGTGCGCAAAAGCCCAAAATGCCATTGTTATCGGGGTAACCACAATGCCCTTCAAAATCGAAGGTGCAAGAATCCACAAGGCAGAAGAAGGCCTTGCGAAACTGAGGCAGGTGTCAGACACAGTAATTGTCATTGAAAACGACAGGCTCGTCGAGATTGCAGGAAACATGCCGCTGCAGCAGGCATTCTCAGTAGCTGATGAGATAATCGTAACCATGATCAAAGGCATTACTGAAACCATATCCATGCCGTCAATTGTGAATCTGGACTATGCTGATGTAAAGACAGTCATGAGTTCAGGCGGGGTTGCAATGATAGGTGTAGCAGAATCTGCATCTGCAGCCAGGGCAAGAGAAGCAGTTGAGCAGGCGATGTCAAACCCTCTGCTGGACGTTGATTATAAAGGAGCCACAGGCGCGCTAGTGCATATCACCGGCGGACCTGACTTACGGCTTGATGAAATTACAGAGATTGGAGATTATGTCTCACGTCATCTCGATGCAGGAGCCCAGACTATCTGGGGCGCAAGAGTGGAAGAACCCATGAAAGGCAAAGTGCGGGTAATAACCATCATAACAGGAGTCCGCTCGCAATATGTGCTTGGACCACAGGCGCAAAATGACAAGGTAGAAGTGAAAGATGTAGAGCAAAGCCTTGGCATCGAGGTAATCCGGTAAGGGATCAAATGCAGAATTAGGGATAGAACCTGGATTCAGGTTTTATCTGAATCATTCGTGCCACACCTAAGGGGGATGTGGCACGGATATATGTTCACAGGATTAAAACATCAGAACTCATAGTGTTGGCCTGCCATTCCCAACTC
>JAIWAJ010000122.1:0-4801 GCA_048634435.1 Methanosarcinales archaeon | reverse complement strand
TTGGTAAGCTTATCTGGATGTGTCTTTACCCTTGCACGAACAGATTCTCGGGCTAACTTTTTAAACTCATTTTCATCAAACACTTCTCTAGCAATTCTGCAAGTTGAACAATTATAGGCAAGAACTTCAGGATCTCTAAGAATCGTATCATAAACCTGCTTCCATGGACCCTCAATACTTCCTATTTTTTTCATTTTTGATCTTGAGGAGCCTTTATAAACTGGTAGTCTGCGTTCTTTATCATGAAAACTAACATATACTGTTTCCGGGATATCAGGATTCTCAGGACCTGCCATATCTGCTAAGCTAGGATATATACTCTCAAGAAAGTTAGTAACTCCATCTCGAGAGGGAACCCCGCCAGTTAATATAATCTTATACATATAGATATCACCTAAAGAGTATAGATGCATTATATTTATAAATCTTTCTATTTTTACTACTAAAAAGATACAAAATAGGTTGTACGCCCTACTCCAAATATCACTAACACCCGAACGAAAAATTAAAAGATACGAGATTCAATCAACAACTCACGCAACACTATACTCTCTCCACCGAACATCCCCGCTAGCCTTAACCAGCTTCAGCCCGACAAGCTTCTCCATATAATTCCGATACGCCCTCTCAGACACTTTGCCGGCAGTCCTCTCACAAAAAGCAGCCCAAACCTCAGCCGACTTCACAACCCCCTTCTCATGGACAATCGAAAAAAGCATCTTCTGGTGCTCACCCAAACTCTCAACAATCTGCCTGGTCTTAACAGAAACCGCATCCTTATGCGCACGAATCACATGCTCTTTCCCAACCTCCTTAAGCCCCTCATCCTCAGCAAAAAGCGCAGCTTTCCTGAGAATCTCAAGCCCGACCCGCGCATCACCATTCGCCTGCACAGCCGCAATCCTCAGCACAGTCGCAGATACCGCCCCGGCGACAAATGCAAGATTAGCCCTGTCCGAAAGAATATCACACATCTCATCAACAGTATACGCCTTAAACTCAAGCCACTCAAGAGCAAGCGAACTCTTAATCCTCGCATCAACACCAACAAGCGCATGCTCATCATTAGAAACGCAGATAATCCCGCACCCGCTCCGGCAGAGATCATAAAGCACATCAAAACTCTCAAGCCGGTCAACCTCATCCAGGGCAACAATCAATTTCTTCCCGCTCTTCTTGAGATTCCCCTCAATATCCTCAAGCAACTCTTTGGTCTGCCTCCTCGGGTTAGAAAAGACCTTAAGCTCACTCACGATCCTTGAAAGAATGGCATGAGTCGACGTCGTCTTCCAGCAATTAACATAGCATGTCTTCGCATTATCAGTATGAGAACAAAGCTCATCAAACATCCAGAGAACAAGCGACGTCTTGCCAACCCCGGTAGGCCCGAACAAAAACACATTCCTTGGCATCCTCCCGACAACCACCGGCTTCAGGCATGACGCAAGATAATCCCTCTGCCCTTCGCGATGAAAAAGCCTGGTCGGGGCAAACATCTCCGTAAGCGGCTCCTCATTCCTGACAATAGTCGCCTCAACATCAAACAAATCAGACATAATCATAATTAAGCAAGATAAATTAATATAAATTAATCTAAAACCTCAATCAAAACTCAAAAGCTCCTTGACAATAGTCATCAAAGAAAGCAGCGCCATACAGCTAGTAACAATCGTATACAGCACAACATTATTGCTCATATCACAGACTTCACCAATCTGGTTGGCATACTGGTACAAAAGTATCACAGAAGGTATAAAAACAATCAGAGCCACAAAAACATTAAAACTATTCAACGACCCTTTCATACTAGCTATATTAGTCTGAACCCCTTTATATAAATATGTATAGCGAGGGATGGATTTGAACCATCGACCTTTGGGTACCACAGGCGGCACAGAATACTTCTGCCGTCATATGAGCCCAACGAGCACTCCAGGCTGCTCTACCTCGCTACAAACAAAAAATAGAGATATAATCCCAATACTCAGAACAAACATTTATATATCTTCCCATAACCAAAAAAAGAACCATGAACATACTTGGCATAGACGAAGCAGGCCGCGGGCCAGTAATTGGTCCCCTGGTGCTCGCCGGAGCCTGCATAAAAAAAGAAGACGAAACTTTCCTGAAAAAATCAGGCATAACAGACTCAAAGCTCCTCTCACCGAGAAAACGCGAAACCCTCGGGGAGCAAATCAAAAAAATAGCCAAGAACGTGAGAATTATAGTGATCAGTGCAAAACAAATCAACCACGATATGAAATACATATCCCTGAACCAGATAGAAATGAATGCCATGATAAAGATAATAAACTCAACACCCAAAGCAGGCAAAACAATAATCGACCTCCCCTCGAACAGCAAAACATTCACGCAGGAACTCGAGGCAAAAATAACCACAAGAACAAAAATAACCGCAGAACACAAAGCAGACCTGAACTACATACCAGTAAGCGCAGCCTCCATAATTGCCAAAGTCGAGCGCGACAGGCAGATAAGACTCATAGAAAAAAAGCACAACATACAAATCGGCTCAGGCTACCCCGCAGACCCCACAACAAAAAAATTCCTAAAAGAATACATACAGTCACACGACACACTCGACACACTCCCGGACTACATAAGAACAAGCTGGCAAACCACAAAAGACCTCATAAACACAAAAACACAAAAAGCCCTGGAAGACTTCTAGCCAACAAATATAAACCACATAACCCAAAAACAAACCATGAAATACTTCGCATGGAAACTTCTTGCAATAAACATCATAGTCTTCATCCTCGAACTAACATCCCCATACATAATCCCCCTGTTCGCCCTGAACCCCGCCCACATCATCCAGACCCCGTGGACATTGATCACAGCAATGTTCCTCCACGCGACAACAACAATCCTCCCCGACGGCGCAGCCGTAATAAACCTCAACCACCTCCTCCAGAACATGGTCGCACTCGGCCTTTTTGGAATACTCCTTGAAAAAATAACAGACTCAAAAGAATTTCTCACCCTCTACCTCACAGCAGGCATATTCGGCAACATTGCAGGCATAATATTCTACCCCGACTCAATATCACTTGGCGCATCCGGCGCCATAATGGGCATACTCGGCGCACTCACAATCCTGCGCCCGAAAATGGTAGTATTCCTCGGCGGCCCGATCCCATTAATACTCCTCTCCAGCATGTGGATACTCATAGACCTCGCCGGGTTCTTCGCACCAGTAGACAACACAGGCCACGCCGCCCATCTCGCCGGCTTTGCAATAGGAATAATATATGGTCTATTCAACAGAAAGCGCTTCGCAGAAGACAGAGAAATAAAAGAGAAAATAGAAGACGAACTCTCAGACGAAGAAATGGACGCATGGGAAAACGAGTACATGAAATAAGATATCAACGCGATTTTAAAGTAGGAAGAAACATCGACCGTAATGAGGTATTATTCAAAGGCATTCCTAGTTCAGTGGAAGAGAAACAAACCTTATATTTAGTCTCTAAATCTTTCAAAAATCTATCAACATCTCCCTCAAACCCTCCTTGCCCACTATTAATAGACAAGTCCATTAGGCTCTTCCTCGTGATCCTCCCCGCACCTCTCAATAATACCAAAACATTCTCTCCATCATACTTCGGAAGTAGTCCATATTCTTTTTCCATTAATATTGGAGAAGCCGTTATATCACGATACATCTCTTCTGTTACACCAAAAATAGCCGCGATTCTATAAGAAGAGTCTCCACCAGCGATTTCATAAATTGTATCTTTTTGGCCCTCTTCCCATAGATATTTCGCCACCCGTGCTCTTAGTTTTCCTGATCCCGGTAGTTCTTCTCTCTCCAGAAGAACATAAAATCTCTTATCGTTTCCTGTAAAAATACTGTTAAGGAGATATCCCGGATAAATTTCACTTAATTCTCTAAAGCCTATATTTTCACCTTCACCCAAGCAAACAGATATTGCCGCAGGAACACCATCAATATTCATATTAGATTCTATTACCTTCATAAGTTATCATCAGACAGTAATATTTAAATATTTGTGCATTTTTGTTCATTTCTGCCTTACCGCACTATCAGGCATAACTCAACAAAAATATATAAACCACAAAAAATAAATAGTAACACGGAGATAGATGCAATGAAAAAAAAACTCATTATAATCACATTCCTGCTGGCATACCTGCTGACAATATCAACAATCGAAGCACAACTCGGCACCGACAACCCATGCGAATACACAGAAAAAGGCAACCCCGACTCAGAAGTTTTCTGCTACAGCGAAGACTACCTAACACATGGTGACTCAACTTTCTTTCTCATCAACGTGGACCAGGACAAAACACTCAACATATCAGGAGCCATAGTCAGTGCAAACGACGAGATAACCATAAGCAACGTCTACAACCCCATAGGACAAGTACCCTCAGGAGGCATAAGAGGTACCATCTCTAATAAATACAGCACCTACAACCCAATACTTGGAATATGGCTGCTGGACATCCACGGCAGAGGAATAGTATCAAGCGACGGCCTCTTCACTGTAAGCTCAAACTTCGACATATACAAGCCGCGCAAATACAAAATAGATACAGGAATACTCCAGGACCACATCAAATTCTACAAGACATACATAAAAACAGGAACAAGAGAAGAGCATCTTGCAGTATCGTCTGGCTGGTCCGACAGGTACTCTAACATGGAAATAACAATCATCAGCCCTAACGTAAAAACAAAAAATGACATCTCAATAGGTGACGAAAAGATAGTGCAGACATACTACTTAAACCCCGCAACTGTCGCAGA
>JAIWAJ010000121.1:0-4810 GCA_048634435.1 Methanosarcinales archaeon | reverse complement strand
ATCGGCAAAGGATTTTTTGACAAGATGAAGGAGTATTTCTAAAAAACCATATCCTGCTTAGTCAGGAATTCTCCAGATTCCATCCTTTCCAATGCCATATTTAGTTTTTTAATAGTCTCTTTATTAGACAAAACATCTACGGTCTCCCTCATTCTCTCCATATAGTCAACCATATCCTCATATTCATCTTTCGACAATTGAACTGTTTGGTTCATAAACATTAATAAGCCATCATAATTTATAAACTTAATGGCATTTTTCCTAATCAATCAAGGGTGCATAAGAAATATCTGCAATCAAAAAATCAAAATTATGGAGTATCCTGAAAACTCGATGCAAAGAAACAGATTTTTATATTTGAGAGCCCCAATTATACTTATCTTACAGATTGGTGCTAATATGCTATTTGGAATTATTTATGAAGGGGACAACAGCAAGCATTACAAGCTTACTTTTCCGTCAGATGCTGCGTCATATCACTTCAAAATAGGCAAGTCCGTGTCGAAAACAGGGCTATCAGATATGCTTGAACATGTAGCATCAGACTGCAAAATGTTCAGGGGAAACGCAAAAACGTCGCATGCGCGCGATGATATAACTCTGCCAAAGAAAAAATCAGCCCGGTTTATCCTGTTCCGGCACTGGGATAAAAAGAGATATGAAGAGGAAAAGGAAATAAAGAGGATTGACCTCAAAGATATTAATGAAAAGAATGAAAAAACAATAAAAGACATGCTCGGCTCGCCATGCGGCAGCTTTAAAATCACCCAGTCGCTTTCGCTTCCAACATCGGATTCTGTCGATGACTTTTATGCGGGAAAAAAAGACACTGATGCATCCCCGGAAGACAAAAAAGAGCAGGATATCGAAAATCAAAACCCGTGAACTCTGGCCTGTAGGCTTTTACTTTCTTCTAATAATCCCGCATCCTTTAATCTGTTGGCATCCTTGTCGCAACGTCACCATAACTTATATAAACTACTTAATGTATATTCTTAATAAACAAAGAGGGCAGGTGGATGAAATATGGATTCTAAAGAGGTTGAAATACCGCATGATGATTATGAAGTTGTTCCTGTAACGCCGTTAAGGCGGCTGGAAAAGAGACTTGAGGTAATAGAGACAACAAAGTCCATGTCCAACCTGGAAAAATTCATAGACAAAGTCATTGACATGGTCGAGATGAACCAGAAAATAGTTGATGAAGTCGTGAAAGCAAACCAGGGCTTACGAGAGGATATATCAATACTAATCTCAAAAATTGATGACTCGCAGACCAAGATGTCAGAATTTGTAGACATAATAAAAGAAGCAGGAGAACAGGAAGGTGGGGAAACAATATCAAAAGAGATAATAGACAATGTTGTTGCACCTCTGGTTGATAAGCTGGAAACTTCAGCCAGTAAGAGTGCTGAGACGAATGAGCAGATGATAGAAACATTAACATCAATAGAGAAGAGGCTGAAAACTATTCAGCTGGGTGGCCAGGGCACGCAAACAGGCGCAGCAGCGATACTCCAGAGAAGGCGCCCGCCAGCGCAAGCAACGCCACCACCGCCGTAATGTTGTGGATGACTAGAAATGGTTTGGGGAATTTAGTATGAAACTAGGTCCGAAAAATATAGAGTTGTTCTTTGTTGCAGCATTAATATTAATAACTGTAATTGAATTTATGCTCCTGTCTGCGGGGATAGTGTCTGAGCAATTATTACCTACACTGATGACTATGTCTATCCTGATGGTTGTCGGCGGGCAAATTCTGATATGTATAATATTGTTAAGAATCTACGATAAAGTTGCGGTTATTTCAGCAAAGAAACTCCGTTGAGGAATATATAAAAAAATATGCACCCAATATTTCTTCTATTCAACACTTTAAAATAAAAGATTGTGAGGTAGTTGTTATGGCTGTAGAGCAGGTTGAAGCAAAACATTTCAAAAAAGGGAGTTATATCATGATTGATGATGTCCCATGCAGGGTGGTGGACAATGCAAAGTCAGCGCCAGGCAAGCATGGACACTTGAAATGCAAAATAGAGGCAATCGGTATAATTGACAGTAAGAAAAGGATGCTTATGAAGCCAGGCGATGCAAAAATACCATCACCTGTTGTAGACAAGCGCCTTGGCCAGGTTGTGTCTGTGTCTGGCGGTAGTGCACAATTGATGGATATGGAAACCTACGAGATGTTTGAGACGCAGATTCCTGATGACCTGAAGAGCGCAATAGCAGAAGGCAAAGAGGTTGAATACTGGGTGATTGAAAGCGTAAAAGCGATAATGGGTGTCAAATAGACTTGCCTGAATATTTCTATATTTGATCAAGATCGTCATGATTTCTAATGGATTCAATAATCATATTTATCGGTGCATCAGTCCTTATTTTGAATCCTCCAAAGACACTTTTAGATGCCTTATAGTTGCGCTTTCTTAAACAGTTCACTAAATCGTCGCGCTTTACAGTGTCCAGCTTGTTCCTGCTGCAAATCTCATGTATATCATATAGCATTCCATCCACTATTGACTCTTCTTTGATAATGCCAATAAATTTCTCCACTTTTGGATTAGTCTGCTCAATCTTATCTACAAAGTCCCTGTCAAACAGATTACCTGTATAAAGGGGCCCGACATAGTCAAACTCAGCGCCGCAGGCACACGTCTCCTTGTTAGATAAGGAAAATTGCCTCATGCCGCATTTGCGGCAGTAGAGTAGATATCCTACCTTAGCGACTGCCTTGTCAGCACAGTTCCTGCTTCTCCTGACGGCCCCGAAAATCCTGTGGTAATGCCGGGAAGAGAAGCAGAGCAGGGGCATGAAGCCCTTGTCATATTTCGAGAGCGTCCTGGTTATGTAGCCTACAAGTATTCGCACACCGGTTTCATGCATAATATCTGTCTTGAGAGATTTTGCCCCGTATCTTCTAAGGCATGTCCCGGGATAAGTGCCTGCAAGGGGGCCAAGGTCTGTTGCGGTAATCCCTAAGAATCCGCCATGCCTGACAGCGCGTCCCGCACAGTCGAGAAACATTGCAGGTGATCCGAAAGGGTCAATGTCAATGAAATTCAGTTTATTTTTATGCATAGACAGCAGGACATTGGCGTCCATGTTTTCTGCAGCAGCATTCTTTATCTTGTTGTAAGATAAATTCTTTTTGATAATCCCAAATGCTTTCGGGTTCAGGTCGTTTAGCACTGCAAACTCTATTTTGGGCACTTCAAGTGAGTATCTTATGCCCCTAATGCCGCATCCGGAGAGTGAGTCGCAGATTATCATCTTTTCTGGAGTCATTTTTTTAAACACTTTAAGGCATGCGACAGATATGTCGCGGTTGAATTTCATGTCAGGGTTGAAGAAAACAGGGTCCTTTTTTGTGAGTTTGCCTTCGTAAATGTATACTTTGGCTGCGCCTTCATGGATGATTTTTGTTTGCATGAGTCTAATTTGTGAGTCTAATATTTTAATATGTGTCTAAAAATAGCCATGTTCTTTTGGAGAATCTTCTGACTTTGCTTAGAAAGAGGTAAATTTTACTTGGCGCTTGCGCCCTTGCTCTTGAATGATTCCATGAGCTTTGCCTGGATCCCGGTCAGGCGCGTCTTTAGGATGGATTCCTGCTTTTCGAAAGACTTCATGCGCACTTCAATTGTTTCTTTTTGCGTGGCAAGGTCGTTTTTTACCTGGGTTTTTTCTGATTTTATGAGTATCATGCCTGCTGCCTTGAAGATGTCGCCGTTTGCTGTTTTCAGTTCATCGTCAGCTTTCTTTATTTCTGCAAGTTGCATGCGGTACTGCTCTTTCTGCATCATGAGCATCTGCAGCTGCTGCTGAAGCTGCTGGTACTGCATTGTAATATTATCTTCCTGTGTCATTTGTATCACTGAGCTTTATTGTGTCTTCGATGAGCTTTATCTGGCGCAGAATAGTATTTACTGCTGCCCTGAGCGATGTTGTGTCCTGTGATTCTATATCTATCTTCAGGCACTCTTTTGATGTTATTGTTATTTTTGCGCGGTCTGTTGAGATTGTATCAGGTGCCAGTGCTTTGCATATCAGGTCGTTTTCGTGTTTTTGCCTGTGTATTTCTATTGTTGATTTGAGCATCTAGATGCACTTGATTGTTTTTGTTACAGGCGGCGTGGTCTTTATCAGGATACGACCTGAGCATTTTGGGCAAAAGAGATTTGGCAATACTTTCTTTACATCTATTTTCTCGCCGCATTCATAGCAAATGTACATGTGTATCACATATTATCCTATTTTTGATTGTTATCGACAGATGCGGATTTTACCTTCGTAATCTGTCTTATGAGTTTTGCTGCAGGACTTTCAGGTGAATATGCACCGCCGGCAATTTTTGTTTTGCATGAGCGGCATACCCAGATGCCTTTCGAACTTCTTTTCAGGGATTTTTTCATGCAGCTCGGGCACTGGTGCTTTGCGCGCGACATGCTTTCAACTGCTGCAACTTTCATGCGGGTCTTGGTCCCGTATCTTGCACTGAATCTTCCTGCAGTTCCGACTTTTTTTGTAATTATTATCACCGTTTGATTGTGTTATATTAAGGGATGCTATATTTTTATAAAGATTTATCTTTATTTCCGAGCAAGTCTAATACTCTGCAGCTTGCTGCGAATATAATTCACTCGGAAAGACTAAAAATCGCCGTCTCGGAAATCCGCGTAATACCCCGCAACTTGCTACGATTGGGATAGCGGATTTCAGGCGATTTTTTTTATTTGAAGTGTTTTGCCCTTATATTTTTCTACTTTACTTTGGCAAGTTTTAACATTTTATCATTCTATTTGTTCGT
>JAIWAJ010000120.1:0-4827 GCA_048634435.1 Methanosarcinales archaeon | reverse complement strand
ATCCATCCCTTATCACTATCTGATCCTTCGTCACTATCTAGTACTTTGCCAACAACATCCAGCATATAACTTTCTCCGTTGCATCTCGAAATGCGTATATCGCCCCTAAAACCAGTTTCACCACTTTTGTTATATTCACTTATACTCATTATTGGATATAAGAGCGGATTTGGAGATGAAAATATTTTTGCTATCTCAAAATAGGTATCATGCGAGAACGGAGGACTATAATTCGGCTTAACTGCAATTAAATTATTATCACAGAATTCATGGGTACGTGGCTTATGTAAGCCGAACCCTTTCTCTATTTTATCAGCAAATCTGGATATCTTACCTGCTGTCGTATACCATTTTTGTCTTCTCATTACCATCACCGAAAAAAGTATCAGTAGCAACCTTTAAATATATTTGCATTGTCACTACTAAACATATGTAAGAGCGCCCCGGGCAGGATTTTCTAACCGTTAAAGCGGTTTCTCGAACCTGCGACGACATGGTTAACAGCCATGCGCTCTACCTGCTGAGCTACCGGGGCAAAGAATATCCTATTATGTATTACTTAACTTTAAAAAAGTAAGGTTTAGCGTCAATTGATTGTCTTTTGGATAAGGAGAACATTTAAAGCTTGCTCATGTACATACTTGCTATGGGCGCAAAATTTGAGGATGTGAACGGGTATTTTGAAGAAGTTGACAGAAAAGCATTGCATAATGGTACTTATACTAAACATAATGATGTAGGTACATTCGTTCCTTCTTCTCTGTTTCATCTTAATTCTGCATTTGATGAACTTATTAGGAATAATATCATTGACAGTTCTGGCTTAATTTTAGATGCAGGTTGCGGGGATGGCAGGGTTATTGCATTAACCTCTGGCGTATATGGAATTCCTTCTCTGGGTGTTGAGTATGACTCCGGGATAGCTTCCCGGGCAAAGTCAAACTTTCGTAACATGAAAAAGTTGTCTGTATTAAACGGGGAGCATGTTAAAATTGTAATAGGCGATTTCACAGAGGATTATACTTATTCCAAAGCAGGAGTAAGATTTGAAGATATAGAAATAGTTTTCAATTACATAGACAATCAGGAGAAAATTGCTGCAAAAATGGCAAAACAATCACCAGACAATACTGTATTTCTCTTGTACAGCAACAGACCTGAAGCTGAAAGATTTGCGGGATTAGCATTAGAATACAGCCTGGAATTAGTTGATCCGGGCAGAGCAGACAGAGTGCTTAGCTACATTGATATTGCTGATGCAAAAGAATTAAAACTCAAACCATACACTGCTTATTTGCATGTCTACAGGAAATAAACATCCTGAATCATGCCTGCAATCACTGAAAAAGTCCTGGATCTGGCTCTGAAGAACTTTCATGATCTTTCCTATATAGCCTGATCCCTTCTTTAATGGTTTCCTGTGTTATTGTAATGCGCGGGTCATCAGGACGTAAATCTTTCAGTTCCTTAACACATTCATGAAGAGGTCTGCCGTTAAGCACAGGCTTCAGTCTAAGTCCTGCGACATAGTTTTGTTCGTTTATTATTGCAACTATGTCAGCTCCGGACAGCCTGTCTGTCTGTTCTGCAAGAGATTGATAATCTATGCCTGGAACCGTATTCTTCCCGTCAAGTTTCTGCTGCCAGAGAAGTTCTCTTTCATCCTTACTTGGCAGGGGTATTTCAAGTGCCAGGCCGCGCTCGGAACGATACAGTGCGGGGTCCAGCAGATCCAGATGGTTTGTAGAGCCTATGACATAAATCTGCAGCTTCTGCCCTTCGGGTGTTACATACACCAGTTTATTCGGCTCGCTTAAAGTAGATTTAAGTTTGTCAATCAACTTCCGGTCATGTCTCCTTTCCTGCTCAAAAGATTGTGTTATCTCATCAAAATAGAGGATAACATTTTTTCCCTCCTTTTTCATCCTTTCTTTAGCATCAGAGAAAATATTGTCCATTAATTTTTCTGCTTCTCCAACATACTTTTTCTGTATTGTCCCGATTTCTTTATATATTGCATCAAGTTCTCCTGAAAGTGCCCGCGCAAACATTGTTTTCCCTGTCCCGGGGGGACCGTAGAGGATAAGCAGATTTGCAGTGTCTTCCCCAAGTTCTTTTCCAAGCATGGGATTTATTGCAGGAAGAACAAGGTTTCTTAAAACAACCTCTTTGGCACTGCTAAGGCCAATAACATCCTTAAACGAAAGGTTCTGCGAAGAACTCTCCGCCGGTTCTTCTTTTTTCGCTGAAATCTCTTCTACATCACCATCGGCCTCATCTAATTTTTCAGTGATCGGTAATTGATCCTGCAAAGATAGTTTTAACATTTCTTCAAGAGTTTGCCGCAGACTTTTGTATTTCCCATATTTCACACCCAGAGGATTAATTACAAATTTCTCCAAATCAGTTATAATTTTTTGTTTGCCATGCCATTCAAGTGATGCTCTTTTGTCGATATAGTTATAATATCCATCAACAATAGAACTTATCGTACTGACAGATACATCTCCTTTTACGTGAGAGTACATCAGGACCAGAAACTGTTTACTCACCTTTTGTATGTCTCCAATGCTAGCAGGTTCACGGCTTTTTGTCGACGCAATGTTGCAAAATATATTTATGTCTTCTTTGGTTATTTCATCCTTTTGAATTGCTTCTTCCAGATATTGAAGCACATCGTCATCAAGACTCCCAAGGGAACTAAAAAGCGGTATTTTTGTATTCCATAAATGGTCCATATCTTCTTCTGTAGACGCTGAAAAAAGTTTATTTGATGCAGAGGAGTAAAACTGGTTGCTAATATCCCTTAAATGCAGTAATGGATTTTCATTGTACTCTTCTGCAACATCTTTAATATATCTGAAGAAACCTTGCACAACATTGCTGTCAGTATACTTATCAGAGACGTGTTCCATTGAACCACTATCTAAAACTGAATAGGAATACTTAAAAAGGTTTGCATATTCACCATTCGCAAGTCATGACAGTTCACAGCTACCATTTCCGGGAAATCTTCTGCAAACACTGGAATGAATTCATTAGCTGAAAGTATATAAAATTGCATTACCAATTATTACCCGGTATTATGGCAAAAGAAGATAAAGCTGACAGATTACCTTATCCTACTGCAAGGATTACAAGGCAGCTCAGGGGTGAAATCAAGGATAAGATGATATCCTCCAAAGTGAAGATGGCGACTAACCAGTTTCTCGGGGATCTGACAGATATTGTTGGAGAGGATATGAACACATTCTCTGACAAGACTATCAGGATGGATGCTTTTGAAAAGGCGTCGAGGCCATATACTTATGCAAGCAGGCTCAAGGAAGAGGAAAAAGAGGTTGTTGAGCAGCTCGAGAAGGTCCGCACCAGGATGGAGAAAGTCATCAGGGATTTCAGGACAAAGTTTGAAATTATTGATGAGAATGAATTCAAGGTAGGGCATGATGAACTACCGGTTTCTGAGTCAGAAAATAAGGATAAGGAAGATAAGGATAAGAAAGACAAGCCAAAGACTATCGGCGAGATGACAATAGAAGAGATGGATGTTTGAGATTGTTTTTAGTCTGCCGCGACTTTCGTTATCTGGAGTAATTCTATGTCGAATATCATTGTTTTTCCTGCAAGCGGATGGTTGGCATCAAGGGTTATGTGGGTTTCGCTTAGTTTTGTTACTTTTGCAGGTATGCCGTCAAGAAGATAGACATCCCCTATCTCGGGGTTTATGGTTAATATAATTGCATCATCTGATGTAGTGACTGCGGCGTTTCCAAGCTGTGTCGGGACCACTGCACCTTCCGGCGGGTCCTGGCGGAATATTGTTTCATATTCCCCAACTTCAATTGCAGTGCAGTTCCATGGGATGTCCGGCAATTTATGGACAGAGCCTCTTTTGATTATCGCCTTTACTGTTATATTGTCCGGTTTCACATCTGTTATTGTGTAGTTCCAGGAAGTTGCATGCGTGGATACAGTATCGCCAAGTATTGCAACTGTTTTTCTGAACAGTTCAGTGAACTCCCTGCTTGCCAGATGTTCATGGTTCACAACAGTCAGATTTCTTTCCCTGTACTGGACCCTGTCTGCCACCCCGGCAAGTTCTTTCCTGTATTCGCCGTATGCATCTTTTGGCTCCAGGATGACTGTTTTTTTGCCGCCGGCTTTCATGCCGATCAGTGCGTTCTCAAGGCCTCCTGGGACCTGGCCTTTGCCGACTATGAATATCAATGGCGGATATTTGTTCTTTACGATTCCTGCTTCCTTTGCTATATCTTCGTAATTTGTGTCCAGGATTGTGCCATTTTCGAGTTTCTGGGTGAATTTTATGTAGACCTTGTCGCCTGTCTTTACTGTGTGTTTATCATCTGTCTGCGGCGTATCAGTATTCTGAATGCCCAAAAAGAAGCAGAACGCGATCACTGCTATTATCACAAGTGCAATTATTGATTTTGCATTTATTTTTGTTTTGCTCTTGTGGGTCTCTTTTTTTTCTATATCCTTTGATGTCATACAGTTTCTTCTTCCATTTTAACACGGCTCTCCGCGATATTTTTTGCCAGGTTCCTTATGCGCGTTACATAACTGACACGTTCCGAAACAGCGATAGCACCCCTCGCATCAAGAATATTGAAAAGATGCGAACACCTCAAAACAAAATCATATGCAGGCAGAAGCAGATTAATTTTGACAAGCCGAAGCGCTTCATACTCACATTCGGTAAAATTCCTTTTTAAAAGCTCCGCGTCAGCGGCCTCAAAATGATATTTTGAAAACTGCTTCTCGTCTTCCAGGTGAATATCACCGTAACTATGGTCCTTGTTCCACATT
>JAIWAJ010000119.1:0-4840 GCA_048634435.1 Methanosarcinales archaeon | reverse complement strand
GGGCGGCGGCGGATTTGAGATCTGGCAGTATACTGACAGGATTCCTGAAGCTCCCGAATTTGATATTTCTCTTGGTGACCTTGGAATTTTTGCCGTTAAAATAAAAACCAAAGATGTAAAAACTACCTATGAGCAATTTAAATTGCGAAATCTTGACCTTCTTAATGAGATACAACAAGATCCACGGGGTGAAAAATATTTCTTTGTCAAAGATCCTTATGGAAATCTGTTCCAGATAGTAAATGGAGACAACTGGTTTAGAGAAGAAAAGAAGCTTACAGGTGCAGCTTATGGTGTAATGATAGGCACTTCTAATATGGATCTTACCAAGAAATTTTATTCTAAAATTCTCGGTTACGATCAGGTAGTTTATGATGAAACGGGGGTTTTTAACGATTTTGCAGGTATAAATGGTAGTGACCAGAAGGCCATTTTTCGTTGTAATCGCAGATACTTTCTTCCAGAGATTTGGTAGCATTCTCCATTAATATTTTAACTTTTTTTTCGAGCGTGAACACTTCTAAATAATCTCCTTTCAATTCTTCACCTATGCTTAGAGGATAATCCTTTTCTAGATCGCGGTACAACTCTACTGTCTTTTCGTCTCTCATGTCAGGGACACGAACATAAAGAATAAAACCACATGTACTCTTAACTGATTCGTTATGCATTTTTATGCCATTGGGTATCGTATATTGAGAGGGTATTTCTGTTGTAAATTGTGATTTTTTCAAATCCTTTTCTTTCATAATATCGCCTGTGGATTTATTGCGGCAAAGGTTTAAATAGTTTGTTATTAGTAAGTGATGTCATTTTCTGGTTGTGGGAGGTATTTGTGCAGAATTCAGGAGCTTATGCTTTGTCTTTCAGGGTGTATGATTGTATGATGTATGTGCCGCTTGAGCCTGTCCAGTTTGATTTTGCTTTTTTTACTTCTATTTCTTTTGAGAAGAGGGGGCAGTCGAGAACAAATGTCTCTGCTTCACCGCCTTCGAATGCCAGGTGGATTTTGCATTTTTCGCTGATATTTTTGAGGTCCTGTATTGCTTTTTTGTCGATGATGCGCCCGAGCCATGTTTCGTCCAGGCCGTAGGCGGCAACGCCTGTTATCATGACTTTGAACCTGTTTTTTACAAGGTCATTGAGGTATTTTTCCGGGTCAACGTGCCACAGGGGTGAGATGCATTTCAGTTTGAGTTCTTTGCATATGTTTTCGATGCGGGTGCGCTGGTAATTTGAGGCGATGGCGCCTGTCAGGAGGCCGTCTATGCTGCCTTTGGCTTCTTCAATCAAGGCTTTGAGGTCTGCTAGTTCTTTTTCTTTTATGCCTTCTGTCTTTTTTGTGATTATGGGGATGCCCATCAGGCCTGCCTGTATTTTTGCGAGGTGTGCGTTTGGGTGGTGGAACATGTAGCTGTCCTGCCTTTCCGGGAGCATGGAGAGCATGCATTCTATTGTGTGGCCCTCTTTTTTTGCAAGGTGGATTGCATATATTGAGTCTTTCCCGCCGGATACAAGTGCTGCAAGTTTCATTATAATTTCACATGCTCGTCTTTTATTGTGTTCAGTATCATGCGCGTGTTGGTGCGCTCGATGAAGTCATATTTCTGTATCTTCTTTAAAAATGTGTCCATTGTCCTGCGGTTTTTGAAGCGCCCGAGAACTGCTGCATCAAATTCACCTGTGCAGTCATAGACTGCAAATATGTTCTTTGATTTTGCAAGCTTTTTTTCAAGCTCAAATAGCTTGCCTTTTGATATTTTTATGTCTATCAGCACGTCGATATCATAGCCGAGGAGCTCGTAGTCAAGAAGGGCGGAATATTTTTTTATGCAGCCCTCTTTTTCAAGGCGCTTTATGCGGCTCATTGCTGTGGCTGCTGAGATGTTCGCTTTTTTTGCTATCTTTCTTAAGGACAGGCGGGAGTCGTCCAGAAGGATGTTTAGCAGGCTCCTGTCGGTTTCGTCAATTTCCATTATATCACCATTTGTTTAAAATGTCATCTTAATTATTGCTATTGTTAAACAAATATTTAAGTATTTTGCTGATTTGTGTGAATTTGTTTAGATAAATCGCAGGCAAGTATATTAATTGTAAAGTGTAAATGTAAAATCATACCACATTGGTTCGACCACGGACTAAAGTCCGTGGTTTGATTAGTTCGGTGGTAAGCTTTCGAAGTCGCATTCATCCACGTACTTAAGTGCTTGGTTTCCTGCGACTTCAAAATGAGGTGTTTGATATGGATAAGAAAGACGTTGTTGAGAAAGCTAAAAAAGATAATGTGAAGTTTGTGCAGCTGATATTTACAGACATTCACGGGATGACCAAGTCAGTGACCATTCCTGCTGAAAAGCTGAGCGAGTCTCTTGAGAAAGGCACATGGTTCGACGGGTCCTCTATCGAGGGATTTACGAGAATATGCGAGAGTGATATGTATCTTATGCCTGACCCTGATACGTATGCTGTGATTCCATGGATGTCTAAGGAGTGTGTTTATGCGCGCATGATCTGCGATGTCTATATGCCGGACGGGAAGCCGTTTGAGGGGGATCCGCGCTATATACTCAAGAAAGTTATATCTGAGGCAAGGGAACTGGGTTTTGAATATAATGTCGGGCCTGAGCTTGAGTTTTTCCTGCTTAAAAGAGGTGATGGCGGCGAGTTGACTACTTCGGCGCATGATGGTGCAGGGTATTTTGATTATGCGCCCCGCGACCTTGCGTCTGATGTGAGGCGGGATATTGTGCTTGCGCTCGGGTCTTTTGGCATCGTGGCTGAGATGAGCCATCACGAGGTTGCGCCTGGCCAGCATGAGATTGATTTTAAGTATTCTGATGCATTGACGACTGCAGACAGTGCTGTGACTTTTAAGCATATTGTCAAGTCAGTTGCACATATTCACGGGCTTCATGCAACGTTTATGCCAAAGCCGATTTTCGGGGAGAACGGCTCCGGGATGCATGTGCACCAGAGCCTGTTTGGTGTGAAGTCAGGAAAAAATGCTTTTTTTGATGATAATGACAAGTATAAGCTGTCTTCTGCTGCAAAACATTTTATTGCGGGGCAGCTTGAGCATGTATCTGCCATGAGTGCGGTTTTGTCGCCGACTGTTAATTCTTACAAGCGGCTGGTCCCTGGTTATGAGGCGCCGGTCTATATTTGCTGGGGGCAGGTTAACAGGTCTGCGCTGATAAGGATACCGAGGTATTCGAAAGGCAGGGAGCAGTCAACGAGGGCTGAACTCAGGTGCCCTGACCCGTCGTGCAACCCGTATCTTGCTTTTGCAGTCATGCTGAAAGCAGGGCTTGAGGGCATTAAAAGGAAGACAGAGCTTGTTTCTCCTGTTGAGGAGAATGTCTATGAGTTTGATGATGAAAAGAGGATGGATAGTAATATCGGTGTACTGCCCCAGACGCTACTTGATGCGATTTTTGAGATGAAGAAGGATAAAATGGTTGCGGGTGTGCTTGGAAAACATCTGTATCCGATATATGTGCGCTCGAAACTGGCTGAGTGGGATGAATACAGAACGCAGGTTACAAAGTGGGAAATTGACAAGTATCTTGAGAGGACATAGGTGTCTGGCTGGTTTAATGGGAAGGGATATGTATTGCATGAACCACTTATTACCACTCATCAATCATGGTAATAGGAATATTTATAAAATTATATGAGATATTTATCTGGATGGTAAAAGGTACTGTAGAGATGGGTGTATCTCGGAGAAAAGAACCAGGAAGCCTGGAATATCTTATGCCATTGAAAGAGGATCCTGAAGGCATTTTTTCTGACGTGATACGCTTTAATAGACAAGAAGTCATAGAATATTCCCGCGATGAATTAAAGTCAGTTGGGAAACCAGTAGATTTTCCATCTACTTATGGGTTGTTTTCTTTGATGTGTACAGTTGATAAATATCTACAGGAGAATGGACTTGATGCAAATGCTTTTACACGGGAGAATGGGGGCTATACAACAACAGTGCAACTTTATAAGATAGATTCTCCGGCTTCGCCAGACTGTGCTCATCGATTTTTGATTGCGCTGCCTGGAAGTTCAAAAAAAATCACATGTATAGTAGAGCAAGAGAATTACTGATTTTGGCTATTTTGTCTATGTCAAGGTCGAGGACTTTGGTTTCGGCTTCGGGTATTGATTCTGTGATTTTTTTGAGGCAGGATATGCGCCTTGAGTGGCAGGATACTTTTTGATTTGTGGTTCTTGTGGGTGCAATGGATGCTTACTGTTTTTTGAATATTTCCTTATCTATTTTGGGTTCTTATTTTTGGAATTGTCTATTATTACCGGCGCTGACTAGAATAATATCGGGTGGCTGTTGTATTCTGTTCGAATCCGATGTACGTTAAATTAATAAAGCTTTTCATTAATAATGATAGTGTTGTTCTTAGCTGATTTTGAGTATTGAACACATAAAATGAAAATTATTAAAACGTTTATTAAACTGGTGATTAAAATATCCTCAAAAAAAACACTTGGAAGAAAACTAAAACTGATAAAAGCCAAGAAGACTGCAACATCGTCCCCAAGGTGGGCGGACATAAAGAAATTCGGTATGGGCAAAGCAAGATATCGCTCAATCAAGCGCTTTGCAAGCAGGCACTGGCGAAGGCGCAGCAGCCTGAAGATATAGGTAATAAGTGATTCAAATGGCAGAAAAGAAAGACAAGGATAATGAAAAAGTTTATACTATCCCGCTAAGAGATGCATGGAAGGGCCCATGCAAAAAAAGAGCAAAAAAATGCATGTATGTTATCCGTGAATTTGTAAAAAGGCACACGAAAATAGAAACAGTAAAAATAGGGCCTGAGCTGAACCA
>JAIWAJ010000118.1:0-4828 GCA_048634435.1 Methanosarcinales archaeon | reverse complement strand
CTGTACATTAACTGGTTCACGTTCTAGAAAGACCGTCTCCAAACCGAACATCTCACCGACCGCAAGGAATCGGAGAGTGCGCTTCTCCCAACCTTTGCTTGCGTACTTGCCGATCGAGACAAGCCCGGATTGTACGATATATATTCCGGCAGCATACGAGCCTTCTTGAGCGATGAGTTCCCCTGTATCATAATTAACTGCAAGGGATATATGCTGTAATTCATCGATTTCTGCTGGTTCCAGAGAAGGGAAGCTGCTAGCCAGAAACTCCTTTCTCTCCTCGATCATTGTGGCGTTGATAGTCATTCTATCTGCATTTTAGACCTATAGAGTTTGCTTGGCAAGCCTACGCTCAGAAACAAAAGGCGGGCCTATCTCTTCTTGTTAGAGGCCCGCCTCATATTCATTTCCGGTTTGCTCAACAGATGGACTAGACCCAACCGCGCAGGCGCATCACTTCGGCAACCCGCTGAACCGAGACCATGTACGCCGCGGTGCGGTTGTCGACGTTGTTCTTTTGCGCCATCTCGTGAACGTCATGGAACGCGCGGATCATCTTCTCCTGAAGCCGCGCATGCACGTCCTCCAAAGTCCAGTAGTATCCACCGATGTTCTGCACCCACTCGAAGTAGGAGACGGTTACACCGCCAGCGTTGCACAGAAAGTCGGGAATGATGTACTTCCCGGCCTTGTAGAGGATCTCGTCGGCCTCAGGGGTGGTCGGTCCGTTCGCCGCCTCGGCAATGATTTTCGCCTTGATATTACCAGCGTTCTTCTCGGTGATTACGTTTTCGATTGCCGCGGGGATCAGCACGTCCACGTCGAGTTCGAGGATCTCTGCGTTGGTGATCGCCTTCGCACCGGTAAATCCGGAAACAGACCCGGTCTCCTTCTTGTATTGAAACGCCGCCTCGGGGTCGATGCCATCAGCTGAGTATGCTCCACCGCGCGAGTCTGTGACAGCGACAACCTTGCTCCCTGCGAGCTCTTCCATCAGCTTCGCAACGAAGTATCCGGCGTTCCCGTACCCCTGCACAGCGACGGTCGCACCCTTCAGGTCGAGGCCGATCACCTTGGCGGCTTCGAGGATGGTGTAAACCGCACCACGAGCGGTAGCATCGCCACGCCCAAGCGATCCCCCAAGTGGGATCGGCTTTCCGGTAAGAACGCCAGGCGCGTTGTAGCCGACGATCTTGGAGTACTCATCAAGCATCCATGCCATGATCTGCGGATTCGTATATACATCAGGCGCAGGTATATCAACTCTCTGGCCGATAAAGCTGTGCATAGCCCTCATATATCCTCTTGATATCCTCTCAATCTCAGTTGCCGAATATTCCTTAGGGTTCAGTGTGACACCGCCTTTGGCACCGCCGTAAGGTATATCTACAACAGCGCACTTCAAGGCCATCCAGAACGCAAGAGCCTTCACTTCATCAAGACATACATTAGGATGAAATCTTATCCCTCCCTTAGTAGGGCCTCGCGCATCATTGTACTGCACCCTATACGCTTCAAAATACTTTATCTTGCCATCATCCATCTTGACAGGAAATGTGACATTAAGAGACCTTTTAGGCTTCTTCAGGACCTCAAGGCTCTCAAGGGGGATGTTTGCCACTTCCCCCGCCTTTTCCATATCCTTCATCGCGTTCTCAAAAGGGCTTCCGTTTCCTGTCTCAGATGCATCTGCCATAAGAATCAACTTAGACAATTATTTATGCAGATTATTTTTTATATTATTACCTTATTCCTCATTCTTGTTCAAGACAAGATAATATAAATACAGATATCAAAAGAAAAACAACACATTTAAAACTCAAGAACCAAAAAATCAGAGCACGGGGTCGTAGGGTAACTTGGTCATCCTTCCGGCTTCGGGGGCTGGAGATTCGAGTTCAAATCTCGGCGATCCCATAATAAAGACCTAATGATGAATATATTTTGGATGTTCATGCCCCATACTCTTTCGCAGTTTCAGATTTTCAATATGCGCAACCTTCTCATTCAAGAATCCGCTAAGGCTTAATTGATTGTTCTCAATCAATGTCGATGCCTGGCGTCCGCCTAAGAAATGAGGCATTATGACATAAGTGGCTCCCGCGTCATATAACTTTAAGGCATCATCAATCTGCTGCGCTACAACCGAGATTATCGCATCCTTATTCACATCTTTTACCTTCCGGATCAGCAGCAGATTCGTATCTATTGCAGGTATTGTAGAGATGACCATCTTTGTCTTTGAAAAATTCAGCTCATCAAGAAGTTCTGTATCATTCACATCCCCATATTTGCAGTCATATCCCTCCTTAAACAGATTGATTATGACCTTTGGATTGTAGTCTATGATAAGAAATTTCTTTTTTATTTTTTTCAGTGATGTCGTGATGTCATAGCCAATATCATCATGCCCGAAAAGTATTATATCATAATTCTCGTCTTTGTGATATTTATGTTCATCAATTTTCTTCCCGGGTCTTTCAAACAGGGTAAGATATCTCGATAAGAGCCTATAAAGCTGATTTGAATAGATTATCATATATGTAGAGCCTGCGATAGTTATCAATGCAATCAGTGTTATCAAAGAGATTATTTCGCCTGCCAGATGACCCATCTTAACCCCCAGCGCAATCAGGATCAAAGAGAATTCACTGATCTGGGCGACAGTAAGGCCTGCCAGAAAGCTGTTTCTCTTTGTATAACCCAATAATCCCATCAATGTCATCACAATCAGAGGGTTTCCGATAAGGATGAACGCAGACAATAAGATTGCAGGCATAATATATTGAGAGATGCTGGCAAAAACCATCTGAGAACCTAGCAGCACAAAGAACAGTATTATGAAGAAATCACGCAAAGGTCTCATCTTATAGCTTATTTCATAATGGTTTGGTGTCATAGACAAGCTTATTCCCGCAAGCAATGCCCCTGCTTCTATTGAAAGGTTAAGGTAGCTGAATACTGATGCTACTGCAAAACACCAGCTGATAGCAAAAAGCATCAAAAATTCCTGAGATTTCGCAATCAGCTTAGTCATATGAGGGAAAATATATAGGCTTATCAGAATCAGGACAATTATGGAACCGACCCCTTTCATTACAGATTCAAAAGCAAACCCAGTCACACTGTTCCCTCTTTGAATCGATGATATCAGGGTCAATACAAATATAGCTATAAGATCCTGCACAATAAGAAAACCTATAGAGATTCTTCCATAAAGTGCCTCTAGATCTTTCTTGTCTGACAGAAGTTTCATGATTATGATCGTACTGCTGAAAGTGATAGCTATAGCAAGATATATTGAGATAATATTTGAAAAGCCTAATAAGAATCTTATAATAGAATATCCGATAAGTGATGTAAAGACGACCTGGCCGATACCGGTCAATAATGATGTTTTTCCGACATCGCCTATCACCCGAAAATTCAGGTTCAGGCCGACCATAAACAGAAGGAATGTTATGCCCATCTGTGCAAAGGTCGAGAAAGTGTCTGCGGATTGTACTATATTAAAGACGACAGGCCCTGCAATAATTCCTGAAAGAATATAACCTATGATCAACGGTTGTTTAAGAAAGTGCATCACAGCAGAGATTAAGACAGTCAGGAACAATATTATGCTTAATTCAGTAAACATATCCATATTGTTTCACTTCTGTCTTGCTTAATATTTTTCTAATAAATTAAGTATGCTGCTTGGAGTCACAACACTTAAGACTCTATTATCAATATTTAGGACAGGGATATACTTAAAGATAACAAAGATAAAGCATATCAATTTTAGAATGTATGTCCCAAAATCTTATAAACCCAAAAAACAAAATCTCAGCCATGAAAATCTATTTCGCATGCTCAATGCGCGGCGGATACCAGAACACCGGCTTTGACAGCCTCAGAAATCTTACAGATATGCTCCAAGAAGCTGGATTCGATGTCCTGACCACACACACGACAGAAAAAGGTACAATAGAGAAAGAGAACGGCCTTGATACAGCTTACATCTATGAAAGAGACCTCAAATGGATTGAAGAATGCGACTTCATGGTCGCAGAGATTTCCAACCCAAGCCTCGGTGTCGGGTCAGAAATATCAGATGCCATAACCTTAAAAAAACCAGTCATAGGCATGTTCTCTGTAGATGAGCAGAAGGTCTCCGCATATATACTGGGAAAACTGAAAAAATCAAAGAACTGCAGATACTCAGGATATGATGATGAAGACAACTTCATAGAGATAGTGAAAGAGTTCTCAAAAACAGTCTCTTAAAGAATCAATCTTATATACATCTTAGAACAAATAAAAGACCATGATAGACATCATAGCATACGCGCTTGTCATACTTTTCTTATTTCTGACATCCCTTGCAGTCCTGGAAATAAAGGTGCGTGCAGAGCACAGGCCAGATACACGGATGAGCGAGCACGAGCAGATGATTGTCAAGGCATTCAACATAGAACATGATAAAGATGCTGAAAGCCACGAAATAGATATGAACAGCATTGAAAGCAAAATTGCTCAGGAAACAGAACATGTCATGACACCGGAAAAAGCAGAAAACCTGCCTGCAAAAGATTGGTTTAAAGCAGAAAGAGATGAGATTCAAGAATCAGCACCGGAACATACCAAAAAGGAAGACGAACTTGAAATGCTGATAAACAGATTTGAGGAAGAAGTAAATAAAGAAAATTTTAGAAAAGACCTTTTTTACAGGTTGAATGTTTTCCCGATCACTCTTCCGCCACTTAGAGAAAGATTTGAAGATATACAGGATTTGGTTTATCACTTTATTAAGAAATTCAGTCAAAGGATAAATAAAACGATAAAAGGG
>JAIWAJ010000117.1:0-4934 GCA_048634435.1 Methanosarcinales archaeon | reverse complement strand
CATAGAGAAAATAAAGCATAGGTAGATTCCCTTCATCCACATCCACCTCAAGCCGGATGTCAACATCTTCCTCTGTTTCTGCACTTTCAGGCGCATAACGCACAACAGCGATATGTGCTGCCTGCGCAGAAACTACTGCAAAGGTAGAGATTATCAAAAGTAAAGATACTGCCACTGCACCAATAATATTCATATATTTCACACTCGATTTCTTCATATATATCATTCCTCCGGATTATCATTTATGTTGTTTTATCTCCTGAATCTTTAAATTATTACCGTTTCATCCTAACAGTGATTTACTGCGATTGGTTGGTAAACATGAAATTATTATGAAAATATGATGTTTTTGTGTTATACTCCCTGATGAACAAAAAATAAAAAAGGGTTTGGGATGCACGAATGCATCCCAAATCTCTGAAATTAATTTATTTTATTTACAGCTGTGTTTCCCATGCCTGAATAACTCTTATCAGAGCCATATCATCATCGTCTGTGTGTCCGCTTGGGAACCAGACGTTCATGATGTACTCTATCAATTCGTTATCAGTTATGTACTGGTCGTGGTCCTTGTCTGCCTCTGCTTCTGGACTTCCTTCTTCGAACCAGTCATTGTATGGTGGGCACCATGGCCATGTTTTCTCTTCAAGACCGACAATCAAAGTGTTCAGCTGGATTACATCCTCGCCGGAGCCGATTGTCCATGCCTCGATTTCTGCCGGACCCATGTGCTGCTTGTCAAATCCTTTTGACTGGAATGTCGCGTGCGCCTGACCGTATGCGTCGGTTATGTCGTATATTTTGTATCCGCCCATTCCGTCGTCAAGTGCGTCTGTGTTTAGTGTCTCGAATTTGACTGTTACGCCTGGCTTCTTTACTGGCTTACAGTTCTCAAAGAGGTAGTCGTAGTCATTCTGCTGGTCCATTGTCTTGGAGATTCCTGGCAGGTCGTCATAACAGTAGTACAGTGCAGTTCTTACAGTTGTGTGTGATTTTCCGTCTGCTGTTATGTATGCCGGCTCAGCCCAAACCCATAAAGCGTTTGGATGCATTCCTGCATAACCCTTTGTACAGACTTCTGCGTATGCTTGCTGTCCGAAGATTACACCGTCTTTGCCAGTTACTTTAATTCTTGTACATATGTTCTTGTTTACTGGCGCATCACCGGTTGACCTCAAAACGATTGTTGCTTTACCCTCAGCATCTGTTAGCATCTTTACGTAGCTTGGGTGAGCGTCACCGTCATGAGTTCCTTCGATTGCATATACGTTGTCATGGACGTTCTCGACCACATGCGTGTCTTCAATCTCGAACTGGATTTCCATGCCGCATCTTTTTACAGGGTTGCAGAATCCGTATGTACATTCGAAACATTCACAAGCTTCTTCATCTCCATCGAATGCACCACATGGAAGAGTTGAAAATCCGCTACAGACTCCACCTTCTGGTTCTTCTGGTTCTGGATCCCATGTACAGCCAGCTACCAGACATACTTCCTGCCTTAGCTGAGGATTCTCTATTAAGTTTGCAGCGTCACAGTCTAGCAATCTTCTGTTGCCGAAAGTTCCGACACATCTGTTTGGTTCCCATTCACACACCTGTGCTGTCATCTCGATTGGTGACATACCATCTGCTGCAATAACGTATGGCTTTGCATGGCTTGTAACAAGTGCGTTCTGGTCTGTATATACATTGACACCGTCAGGCACAAATCCTTTTGGCTTTACAACAGTCACATATTCAGAATCGGATGCATCAGGTGACATTGTGCTTACTTCAATTTCCACTTCGTTAGCATCTGCATACTTGCAGTCTGCTACATTGAATGTCGCTTTTGCCTTACCGAATTCATCTGTTGCAACACTGATAACTCCTGGTGTAAGCAGGGATGTGTCATGTGATTTGAAGTTGATGAGCCTTCCAGGCATTTTTACTGCCAGACCGCATCTGTCAAGAAGCTGCCCTGTTACAGTAACAGTTGATAAACCGTCGCAGTTCACCAGATCCATTGTTGCCGTGGCTTCGATATCTACCGGCCAGATTTGTGATGTCTTTGCATCAACACTGACACTGCCTAACTCAGCGATGTACATCATTGCGCCTCTTATTACTGCTGTACCGGTATTGTCAGCGCCACCATAAATGCCGTCGAATGTTCCTGCAGAGCAGTATTTCGCAATAGCTATACCTTCGCCATCTGTATCATCCGATGTTAATCCGGCATCTGTTCCGCTTGTTGGGTATAGTGCTTCCACGATGTTGGTATCATCAGATTCAAATGATACTTCCCAGTCAGCTTTTCTTATTATCCTGTAATCCTGGTCCCTTGTCTGTGCGCATGCTTTCAGGCATGATTCGCCGTCTGCCAGAATCTGGCTAGGCATTGCGCTCATTGCAAGATAACCGTCCTTGTATGTTGTACCGTACTGGCTTGTTGTTGTAACTTTTATCGTAGTCTTATCCACGTTAAGATAGTCAACACTCTCTATAGTAATAGGAGCAGTTCCAACATTCTCAGAGCCGTCTCCGGTCGAGCAGAACTCAGCCATTGCTACGCCGTTGTCAGTCTCAACAAGGATAGCACCATCGTCTATGACAGTCATCTTCTGTCCCTGCATATTATAATACACTGTTCCTGCAGGCTCGCATGTCCTTACAATAGACGTATCAAGTGACTTGAATCTCATTGTTCCTGCTTTCTTTACAGGTACAAGTTTGTCTTCACAGTCTTCGCCCTTGATCTGTCCTGTTACATACACGTGAGATTCACCGTCAGCTATGATGTCTGCAAGTGCGTCAGCCATAACGAATTCAGGACCTGCCATGAGAGTCTGTTGCGTTTCATAGCTCAGGTCACCATATCCTGACTGCGGGCACATTGTTGCTTCAATCTGTGTTCCGCGCACTCGCTCTACTCTGACTGTACTTGAATCTTGTTCAAGCTGCAATGCTCTGCATACAATCTCTACGTCTTTGTCTATATTGTATTCTTCAGAGCCCGTTGAACAGAATTCCATTTTTGCCTTTCCGAATTCATCTGTCCATTGGACAACTGTCGCATCATTTACGACTGCTGCTCCTCCTGCACTGGTAGCATGCAAAATGTTAGGGTTCTGTGATTCACATTGAACCTCAATCCCGCACATTTTTACAGGCTCCTCATGTCCGTCAGCGTATTCGGCTACCAATTGTACTGTTATGTCTGTGCATGATACGCCGTCAGCGTCGATTGTTTCAGGTTGTTCGGACACTAATAGTTTGTCCGGTACAGCTGCAAATGCCAGTCCGCTCATTGCAAGCATCATAGCAAAGACTGCTAATACCGATACGATTTTTTGCATTCCCATATATTTCACCTCTTTTTTTTCACTTATTCTTGTTTTGCTTTTGGTTCAGGAGGTGAAATCTCTCTTTGGGGTTTTTTGCGATTATGATTGTTTGTGCTGTGTGCATGGTTGTGATGCGCTTTTGTTGCCTTTGTATTGCGCTCGTTTGCACTTGTGCCGTCTTTGCCTATCTCCCTTCCCGGGGGAAAGCATAATGCCTGCCATTGGCCCAAAACCCAAAAGATATTGGGGAGAGATTTCACCTCTGTACCCGCTTGAGATGCTCTTTTGCGTTTGTTGTGAATAGTTATACTGAGTGCTGCATTCAAACGGATAGACACTACTTTTCAAGGAAGATATATAAATGGCGTTTGTTCCATATACTCTATTTAAAAAGACATATTGTTCCAGAAATTTAGTCACTGCATGGTGATTTATGTTTACTGTTGCCTTTCCATTAGATAGTCGTGTAGAACTATTACTTAGGTACAAATACATGGTACTACAGAATACGGGTGATTCGAAATTAAACTTCCTGCCTCAACTTTTCGTATAATTCCCGCGAAAGCTTTATTGTAAAAAATCACTTCTCTGCAGGCGCCTTTGAAGGAACACCGAAAAATGCCCGTATGTCCTTTCTTTTGATCCACATGCCCACGATAAGCAACAGAAGAATTATAAGATACAGGTTCTGTGGAGTAATATATCTCCAAAGCAGTGACCCTGTCGGGGTTTTAGTTGGCTCTGCTGCCTCTTTTTCCTCATCTACAAAGAACGTCTCTTCATAAGTCTTCCCGTTTCCTGTTATCGTTAACTTATGGCTGCCGGGCTCAAGCTCAATTGAGACCATTCTTTTGAAGCAGTTATCCTCATCTGTGGTTAACTCTGCTTCCAGTTTGCCATCTATGTATAGCGAAAGTTCGCTTATCTCCTCGACCAGGCATCCTTGGAGTATGATGAAGTTGCCTGACTCATGGACAGTGAGCACAGGGCCTGTTATTATCAAGTCTTTGCTTTTGGGTTCCACAAATTCAGGGTCTACAGTGAATTCAATGAATCTTTCGATGCTTTTTGTGTCAGACTTTATCTTAAAGTGCGCTGTGTGTTGCCCGATGTCATATTCGGTCGGTGCAACCTCGAATACATAAACATACTGCTCTCCTGCACTGATATGTGCAGCAGAGAACATCTCTAAGAGGATATCTGCTGTCACTTCCACTTCGCAGGATTCGTTCCCGGTATTTTTCACTATCACTATGACTGTCTCAGGCTGGCTGGCAGTCATTTTTCGCGCCATGTCTATTGTCTTTATTTCCAGCTTAGGTACCTCACTCACAACAAGATTTATGGTCTGGGAGAGCGGGTAATATGCCCCAACAGTTGAGCCTCCCCCGTGTGTAGGCGGAGCTTCTTTTGGAGGGTCGTTAGAATCAAGCGGGTTGGTCCCGTTCGCTACTTCGTCGCCGTCGCTGATGCCGTCCCCGTCTGTGTCCGGGTTGTTCGGGTCAGTGCCGTACTGGTACTCTTGCTCGTTTGTGAGGCCGTCATTATCATTATCATCGTTTGCATCATTTGGATCAAGCGGGTTCAATTCATTGTCTGCTTCCC
>JAIWAJ010000116.1:0-4978 GCA_048634435.1 Methanosarcinales archaeon | reverse complement strand
GTCTTCTTCTCTTTTCTCCTTTACCCCTTTTTCGAGGTTTTCAACCAGTTTTTTGATCTTATCAAGAAATCCCATAGTTCATCAGGTAATTATGAATATCTAATTCTTATATTATTAGCGCCTCAAATAAATTCTGCGCTAAAAAGCTCGAGACTAAATGCTAAAAACCAAAAAGAAGACATGAATGAACTCTTAAAAATAAGGAATCATGTGCTTGAACATGAAAGTGGATAAAATATACGAGACATCACCTCTCTCTTAACCCCATTTCGTCGTCGATTTCCTGCGCTATCTGCTTCATGCGCCTTATCGTCCTTTCCATGTCCATCTCTATCTCGTCAAGGGTGTCGCGCAAACTGTTTGTGCGCAGCTCGTAGGTTGTGCGGTGCTTTACAACAACACCCGAATCAATATATCTCTTTATGTGGTGCACTACAGTGCCGCGCGTAATACCAACTTTGCCTGCAATGTCGTCACTTGACATCGAATGATCGTCTTTTGCAGCCCTAAGCATGACCATAAGGATCTTCGTAGAAGTCCTGTCGCGGTCTCTCGGGGTGACAATGCCAAGGCACTCGCACATCCAGTCAACGTCAGTGTCAAGTCCTTTCTCTCTCGGCTTCTTAATCTCAGCTAGTATAAAGCGCCTCATAAGCACATATATGTATGCAAACATTTAAAAAGATTACATTACATTTTAATTTTGTTTATAACTTATCAACAAAACAGAAAAGAAATGGGTGCTTAGATGAGGAGACACGACTTGTTCGGTGAGATAAGAAGAATGCAAAGAAGCATGGACCATACAAAAAGTTATAAAATTAACCAATAAAATGATTCCGTCAAGGGGCGATGCAATGGCTGAAACAAAACACAAAACAAAAAAGGAGGATGCATATCTCAAAGTTCTGAAAAAAGAACTTGAGAAGAAAGAGCAGGCAATAGATGATTACATTAACCATATCAAGAGAGCGCAGGCAGACTTTGAAAACTACAAGAAAAGGGTAGAGAAAGAGCGCGAGCAGGCATCGCAAAGAGAGATTGAAAAGCTTGTATCTGAAATTCTCCCTGTTCTTGACAATCTCGGGCGCGCGCTTGATGCATCAAAAAAGAACCACGATATTGAATCGTTAATATGCGGCGTTGAGATGACACAGAAGAGCCTTTTTGGCATACTTGAAAAGGAAGGGCTAAAAGAGATTGAGTGCCTCGGAAAGGAATTCGACCCGAATTTTCATGAGGCAATAATGACTGTTGAATCAAGGGAACATAAAGATAATACTGTGTGCGAGGAACTTGAAAAAGGGTATACTTTCAAAGATAAACTGATACGACCTGCAAAAGTAAAGGTCACAAAAAACGAATAATAACAGAGGTGTGTATACATCATAAAAATTCACAGTGCGATTGGTGCAATTTTTAAGCTTTTAGTATATAAAAGAGGTGCATAAAATGACAAAAACAATAGGAATTGACTTGGGAACAACCAACTCATGCGTGGCAGTAATGGAAGGCGGGAAGCCGACAGTCATCCCGAATGCAGAGGGCAACAGGACAACGCCTTCAATCATCGCGTTCACAAAAAAAGGGGAGCGCCTTGTCGGGCTTACAGCAAAGAGGCAGGCAGTAACAAATCCTGAAAATACATTATTTTCCATAAAAAGGCTTATCGGAAGAAAATTTACTGATACTGAAGTGCAAGAAGACGTCAAGATAATGCCGTTCAGGATAATCGAGGCAAAAAACAAGGATGCATGGGTACAGGCAGGCGGCAAAGACTACTCTTCCCCCGAAATATCCGCGATGACACTCCAGAAACTAAAAAACGACGCAGAAGCATACCTGGGAGAAAAAGTAGACAAAGCAGTAATCACAGTCCCTGCTTACTTCAATGACTCACAGAGGCAGGCAACAAAAGATGCCGGGAAAATCGCAGGCCTTGAGGTCTTGAGAATAATCAACGAACCCACAGCAGCTGCGTTGGCATACGGCCTTGACAAGAAGAAAGATGAGAAAATCGCAGTATTCGACCTTGGAGGCGGGACATTCGACATATCCATTCTTGAGCTTGGCGACGGCGTCTTTGAAGTAAAATCAACAAACGGGGATACGCACCTTGGCGGCGACGACTTTGACCAGAAGATAATCCACTTCCTCGTAGAAGAATTCAAAAAACAGGAAGGAGTAGACCTGTCAAAAGACAAGATGGTCCTCCAGCGCTTAAAAGAAGCAGCAGAAAAAGCAAAAATTGAGCTTTCAAGCGCGCAGCAAACAGAAATAAACCTCCCATTCATAACATCCACAGAATCAGGGCCGAAACACTTCAACTACACACTCACAAGACCAAAACTCGAACAACTCACAGAAGACCTTATCGACAAGACAGTAGGCCCATGCAAACAGGCACTAAAAGATGCGGGACTGAAAGTATCTGATATAAACGAGGTAATACTTGTTGGTGGACAAACAAGAATGCCTGCAGTCCAGAAATCAGTCCAGCTGCTCTTTGCAAAAGAGCCTCATAAGGGCGTAAACCCGGATGAGGTGGTTGCCATCGGCGCAGCTATCCAGTCAGGAGTCCTCGCAGGCGAAGTGAAAGATGTGCTTCTCCTCGATGTAACACCGCTTTCGCTCGGTATCGAGACACTTGGCAGTGTCTTCACAAAACTCATTGAGAAAAACACAACAATCCCGACCAAGAAGTCGCAGATATTCTCAACAGCAGCAGACAGCCAGACTGCGGTGACGATAAATGTCCTCCAGGGAGAGCGGGCAATGGCTGCTGACAACCACCCGCTTGGCAGGTTTGACCTCATAGGTATACCTCCTGCGCCGCGGGGCATACCGCAGATTGAAGTAACATTCGATATAGACGCAAACGGCATAATCCATGTCTCGGCGAAGGATCTTGGGACAGGCAAAGAACAGGCAATATCAATCAAGCCGGCAACAGGCCTCTCTGAAGAAGAAATAAAAAAAATGGAAGAAGAATCAAAAAAACACGGAGAAGAAGACAAAAAGAAAAAAGAGTCAATTGATGCAAGAAACCAGGCAGAAAGCATAGTCTACACAGCAGAAAAGACCCTGAAAGAGCACGGCGACAAGGTGGATGATGCTACAAAAGACAAGATACAGAAAAGCATCGACGGCCTCAAGGAAGCACTGAAAGATGAAAAAGCTGACGCAGATACCATCAAAAAGAAGATAGAAGAACTCAACAACACAATCTATGAGCTGACCACAAAGATGTATCAGGATGCGCAAAAAGAGGCATCTAAAGAAGGGGAACCAAAAGCTGAAAAGAAGAAAGGCGATGAAGAAGTAGTGGATGCTGACTATAAAGTGGAAGATGAAGATAAGGATAAAGACAAAAAGAAGGAGAATAAATAGTGCCTTTCCATGAAAAACCCTAAACACTGTAGTTTCAACTCGAAAAAGAATCAGATGTCGAAAGCATACTCTTTTTTGGGATAATTATTGTGGTTATTTTATTCTGTTTCATCTATATATATACCAAGGAGAAACTAAGTGAAATAGATAAAAATACAGAAAAAACAATAAAACAGGGTTATTGGCTAAATGACCATTAGCAGGGTTTCTACCCGACAGACAAATTTGTGATTCAGAATGACAAAAAAAGACTATTATGATATATTGGGCGTAGGCAAGGGCGCGTCGCCCGAAGAGATAAAGCGCGCCTACCGCAAACTTGCAAGAAAATACCATCCCGATGTCAACCCGGGAGACAAGAGTTCTGAAGCCAAGTTCAAGGAGCTTAACGAAGCATTTGAAGTGCTTGGCGACCCCAAGAAAAGAACGCAGTATGACCAGTTTGGGCATGCGGCGTTCCAGCAGGGCGCAGGAGCCGGCGGGTTCCAGGGTTTCCGCGGGTTTGGAGGAGGGGATTTTTCATCATTCGAAGATATCTTCAGCGGCGGTTTTGATGACATATTCAATGTATTCTCAGGCATGAGAGGAGAAACAAGGCGAAGAGCTGCATCTGGCGCAGACTTAAGATACGACACCACAATCACCCTCGAAGAAGCATGCAGCGGCATCACGAAAAAAATACAGGTGCCGCGCTTTGAAAAATGCAGCGACTGCAAAGGCACCGGCGCAAAAAGCGGCACAGCAAAGAAAACATGCGACAAATGCAACGGAACCGGCCAGGTAAGGCAGGTAAGACGCTCATTCCTCGGCCAGATGGTCACCATAGGGATGTGCGACAAATGCAGGGGTACAGGCACAATAATCGAAACACCATGCCCTGCATGCAGCGGAAGCGGCAGGGTAAGAAGAACAAGAACAATAGAGATAAACATACCTCCCGGTGTTGACGACGGCTCGCACCTGCGCATAGCGGGGGAAGGTGAGGCAGGTGCAAACGGCGCACCCTCAGGAGACCTTTATGTTGTGATTCATGTGGAGCCGCACAATATATTTGACAGGTATGAAAACGACCTTTACTGCAAGACAACCATAGGGATTGCCCAGGCAATACTTGGAGACGAGGTAGAAATACCAACCATAAAAGGCAAAGCAAAACTAAAAATACCTCCCGGCACACAGAGCCATACGATATTCAGGCTGCGCGGGCAGGGTATGCCTGACCTGCATGGGCGCGGCAAAGGGGACCAGCAGGTAAAGGTTGTGGTGGAGATACCGAAGTCGCTGACGAACAAACAAAAAGAACTTATTAAAGAGTATGCTAACCAGACGAAACAGAAAGCAACTATCGGTAAAGGATTTTTTGACAAGATGAAAGAATATTTCTAAAAAATAGTCGTCCTGCATTATACAAGCCTATTTTTGGGCAGCAACACCAGCGAGCCAATCAAAACAACCACAACCAAACATAGCCAACTTAATCCAGAAGATCTGGAAGACAATCCAGAATCTTTATCCGCCGTGATATATATAATCCGGCTTCCGTGGGCTGTTAAACTGCTATACGACACAGACTCTGCAAAAACTTTCA
>JAIWAJ010000115.1:0-5006 GCA_048634435.1 Methanosarcinales archaeon | reverse complement strand
ACTCACGATCTACTCATTCGCACAAACATTAACAAACGCACTAAAGACAAAAAAGAAAGCATAATCGTGAGATTTTCAACGAAGTTGAAAAGCTTGAGACGAAGTCTCATGAATTTCAACGAAGTTGAAAGCCCTAAAAATTGCTAACAATTTTTGGGTCCCAAAAATCGTAGATTTTTGAGGACTTCGAACGCCAGTGAGATGAGTTAACAAACCTAACGAGGGATTATTACCACCACAACTCCTCCAATCACCTCATCATCTCCTCCAAACCCCAAAGCACAGCAAAATCAGAAAAAAACCAAAAAAACCAGAACAAAAAAATCAACCCCCTCTCCGCACAAAAACAAAATCCTGCAGGAACAAACACAAAAAATCAACCACAGCACCCCCAAAAAACCCCGTATCTGAACACGTGACACACATACCCGCGCAAAACATTTATCAATAACCCCCCAACATAATAACCATGCCCGAAAACCAGAACAAAAAAACAATAAAAACATTCGCATTAGCCTCATTTCTGAACGACATGGGCTCAGACATGATATACCCAGTCTGGCCCCTCTTTGTAACAACAGTACTGGGCGCAAACATGGCAATACTCGGCTTCATAGACGGCCTTGGCATAGCAATCGTATCAATCTCACAGGCATTATCCGGCTACATCTCAGACATGACCAAAAAAAGAAAAATATTCATCTGGCTCGGCTACCTCTTGGGCTCAATCTCAAGAGTCGGCTACGCATTCTCAACAGCATGGCCCCACCTGATCCCATTCAAAGTCCTCGACAGGTTCGGAAAAATAAGAGGCGCCCCAAGAGACGCAATAGTCGCAGACATCTCAAAAGAGCATGAGCGCGGCAAAAACTTTGGTTTACTAAGAGCAATGGACCATTTAGGCGCAACCGTCGGCATCCTCATAACAATAGCAATCTTCAGCATCGTAGGCTACAAGACACTCTTTCTCATCGCTGCAATCCCCTCGCTCATAAGCGTATTCCTCATATATCATTACATAAAAGAGCCCAAAACATCACGCATCAAACTCCACAAAGGCATGACACTAAAAAACATCACCCCCAACTTCCGCATCTTCATGATAAGCAGCATAACCTTCGCCCTAAGCTCATTCAGCTACTCATTCCTCCTGATATACGCAAAAGAATTCGGCTACGCACTCGCATTCGTACCCATTCTCTACCTCATCTTCACACTAACTGCATCAATAACCTCAATACCCTTCGGCAGGCTCTCAGACACCATAGGAAGAAAAAAAGTCATGGCCGTATCATACCTCCTCTGGGCTCTCGTATGCCTCACACTAATCACAACATCAACCAAAACAGCAATACTATTCGCATTCATCCTCTACGGCCTTCACATAGGCGCACTCGAGCCGGTCCAGAAAACCTTCGTATCAGAGCTGTCAGCAAAAAAATACCGTGCAAGCAGTCTCGGAACATTCCAGATGCTAATCGGCTTATCAGCCCTACCCTCATCAGTAATCGCAGGCCTTCTCTGGGACAGGATCAGCATCTTCGCGCCCTTCTACTTCTCACTTGCGCTAACAATAGCAGCAATAATCCTGCTCTCATTCGTAAAGCAAAAAAACTAACTTCATGCTCTCATTTCCCTCCTTTCATCTTTCGGCTGTAATACCTCTTTCTCAGCGCACCAATAACTTCATCCACAATCATATCCACAATCCCATCGCGCTCCCCGAACACCTCAATCTCACCACTATCCGAATGATACACAATCCGCCGGATATTGACACCTTCCGGCTTATCAAGCTCGATTCGGCTCTTATCAAATTCATTTTTAACAATATTATATATCTCAACCTGCCGCGCATTAGACATCCCTCCCGTCCTTGCAGAAAGCCGCGCCTTAACTGCATCCACACCGCACATCACCTGCACAACATAAACATTACACACACCGCGCCTGCGCGCAATATCATACGCCCTCCTGCGCATCACCCTCTTTGAAAAAGTAGCATCAAAAACAACGTCTTTCTCGTGCAAAAGACACTCATCCAGCCTCTCAAAACCCGCATCATAAACCCTATCCATCTGCTCCCGGATCATATGCCTGTATTCATCAACAATCTGTCTATACGCATCATCATCCAATACCATCAGTGGATTCAAAACCTCCTGAAAATCAATTTCATCCTTATTATTCGCATCAATCCACTGCCTTATCTTCTTTAGAGACACCGGCCTGTCCGGACCAGTCTTACTATAATCAAACACACGCGGGAAAATCTCCCTGCGAATATCATCAGTCCGCACAACACATGCACCGGTAGCACCCGCAAGCTCAGAAGAAACAGTAGTTTTACCCGACGCCACATACCCTGCAACAAGAAACAACTTTGCACAACTTTTGAACTCAGCACACTTCAATACATGCTTTTTGGATATTCCAAAATATTTACGCGCCTTCTTAAGCATTTTCTCCTTCTCATGTCCTCTCCACCCAAGAGCAGCCATTGTTGTCACTTCACCTCTCACAAATGCCCTGTACGCAACATAGAAATCAAGAAGCTTTTCAACACCCTCATAATCTTTTGTCTTCTCTACATACGTATTCCTGATAATGTCTGCAATATCTTTCCGCCCGTAAAAAATAGCATCCATACAAGCGAACGCGAGATCCGAAACCACATCCATATAACTAAACTCATCCTTAAAGCCAATACAGTCAAAAATCTTAACCTTCCCGTCTTCAACAAACATATTCCCTGAATGCGCATCCCCATGACACTGCCTTATATATCCCAAATCCCTTCTGGTCTCAAGATACCCCCTCATCATCTCAACAAACTTACAATAACACCGAAATATCAACTTATAATCATCCTCACTAATAGAAACACCAGTATAACTCTTCACAATCCCAAACGCCTCATCAAAATTACCCTGAATCGCATCAAACCCGATTCTTGAAATCTCATCACTCCTGTTTGCTTTTCTGTGAGCATCAGCAAGAAGCTCCCCTATCTGCACAGCATACTCGCACCGAAACTCTCCGCGCCTGTAAAATTCCCTTAGTTCATTCGGCGCCCCAAATCGCCTCATAACAATTACATAATCCTTAACCTCCCCACCCCCGCTAAGTTCAGATTCATCAACCGCGCCCTCAACAACCGAATATTTCCCATGCAATAAAACAACACTAGCGACCCGCGTATTAAGATCCGGTGAATATACCTTATCAATCTCTGCCGTTTTTACAGCAGACACTTTCCTTTTTTCAAGAGGCCTCATATCCACAAAACCAACATCAATCGGCTTGAACACTTTAACAGCCTCATGTTTGCCCAAAAACACCCAAGACATATGCGTTTCCACAACCTTATCAACGCCGCCAAGATATTCATCAATCAAAGAATCATACACACACTCAAACTTATCCATCCCGTCACCTCATATACCATATAGATATTAAAAAATAAAAACACAAAAACATCCCATGTCACTTGGACAATACAACAAAAAGCGCAATTTCCGCACAACAACAGAACCAGAAAGCAGGGCAAAGCCGTCTGAAAGACCAATCTACGTAATACAGCAGCACAACGCAGCCCGCCTTCACTGGGACCTGCGCCTCGAAATCGACGGCGCCCTAAAAAGCTGGGCCCTCCCAAAAGAACCCCCGACAGAAGTTGGCACAAAACGCCTCGCAGTAGAGACCGAAGACCACCCAATAGAATACGCAACCTTCGAAGGCACCATCCCTGAAGGCAGCTACGGCGCAGGCACAGTAAAAATATGGGACAAAGGCACATTCTCCTTATTAGAATCAGCCGATAACAAACTAACAATAGACATACACGGCAAAAAATTAAAAGGAACATACGCACTCATAAGAACCCGATTCGCAGGCTCAGAGAAAAACTGGCTCTTCTTCAAAAAACAACCTAAAACTTCTTCTTAAGCAACCGCCACCCATAAATAACCCCCCCCAAAACAAACGACATAATGCAAAACATATACACCTCACTCCCCGAAAACAACCCGTAAACCGGGTTAGCATCAAGCGGATAAAACGGCATAATATCAGTATACAAAAAACAATCAAGAAGAATATGGAAATACACCCCCAAAAAGCAGGCAATCCCAATACTCCTGACAGACCCGTCCTGCCTAAGCCCGAAATAACCCATAACTTCCTGAATACGTGGGTTCACCTTAACCATCACAAAAAAAAGCACAAGCGCAACCAAAGAACCGCCCAGAAAAGAATGAAGAAACCCGTGCAGAGGATAATCAAGCCTAAAAAGCAAAACAAAAATCGGCTCCAGATCAACAATAACATTTGCAGCCAGAAAGCTAGGCAGATTAACAAACCTGAAAAAAATCAGCCCAAAAAGCAGCGCAGGCCCAAGATGAAAAGGAGTAAGCGGCACTAAAATCTCCCCTCGCTCAAAGACAGATGATCCTTCTCAATCTCAATAATCGCAGAAAACACCTCGCGCACGCGCTCCTCGCAAGCCTCCAAAAGAAACCTGCTGTAATGCGCAATTGCATTCGTCTCCCGCTCATTAGATTCGCGCAGATTATCCACATTCTCATTACTGCACATATCCTTATCCTTACTAATCTCATGCCCTCCGCTCTTCAAAAGCTTAACAATCGTATCCGCATGCTCCCTCTCAACCTTCGCAAGCCTCTTAAACATGACCTGATCCGCTTCATTAGAAGCTTTCCTTGCAGCGCAAAAATAAAACTCAGAATTCGAAACCTCAAGCTCAAGAGCAGCAGCAAGATTCTTCCTCGAAATATAAGTTAACTCAACCTCAGGCCACTTCCACTCAGAAGCGCTAACAATATACTCCTCATGCGCCCCGCAAAAAGGGCAATGCGTAGGAGCAGAATCACCAATATATCCCTCGCCGCAAATCTTGCACCTGAAAACCTTCACCATCAAAACCACCTCACAGACCTATATACTTAACATCAAAACTATTTATTGATATATAGCAATGTAACTCA
>JAIWAJ010000114.1:0-5036 GCA_048634435.1 Methanosarcinales archaeon | reverse complement strand
AAGCATGGCCACGATATTTTCGTTGTTTTCTCGACATCGTCGCGCATATTCCCAACTACCCATTCCTTTTTCCTCATATTCCTGGAAAAATGGTGGCTCTTCATTTACAAATTCGAGAAAACGTAAAGTCCGATGCATTTTCTTTCCATAAAAATAACGAGACAACGCCAATACCGCTACTGCGCCAGATCCATTGTCATTGGCTCCAGGTGATCCCATTACAGAATCGTAGTGGGCACCTACGATTACGATCTCTTCAGGTTTGCTAACTCCCCTTATTTCAACTTCGATATTCGATACGTTTTCTCCTAAAGCCTTAAAAGTTTGACGTTTGGCTTTATAACCGGCTGCTGTAAATGAAGTCTCTATGAATGTTGCAGCTTCATTGAGCTTGGTCGGGATAAATACATTACGTTCACCAATATCACTCCCAAGTTTTTTTAGGTCATGTTTTAGTTGGTCTCTATATGATTTTTCTATTTCTGTAAGAGGAAGTCCATATTCAAAAAGCGCGTTTGAGCATCTGGTTCCACAATCTATCAAAACATGATCCTGACAGTTGATACTGCAGAAGAATTAAGAGGAGAAAAAGCGGTCTGGATATTCCCGGTACCTGCAGAACCGGAAAAATCCACGATAAATCTCCTCAAAGGATTCCCAAATCTTCATGGCTATGATGTTGAAGAAGAAGCAAAAGAGACTGTTTCAGAAACATTTATGGTTATGCGGCTCACACAAATATATACTTTTCCTTTATTTATAGTGTCTAAATCCAGTGGTATGTTACTGGGCGCTTCCACTTGGGGTAATGATGGAGTTACAGTTCACCAAAGGATTGAAAAAATGGGTTTGACAACCGAGTTAATATCTGCTGCTGACAGCCAGTCTTTTTCAGACTACCTGGCCCGCAAAGATTTAGAACTTCCAGGCGAGTTTAAATCAATATTAGATGAATACATCGGCAAGGAATATTCATTTGTCATCACATGGATTTCAGATACTGAGAAATTCAGGCAGCAAAATCCTATCACGTATATTCAGAGTTTGGTGGAGGAAGGAAAAATATCTGAAGCAAAATCATTTCTGAACAGTTTGCCTTATGAAGATGGCTCAGAGACCGGTCGCATCTATGAAAGAATAAAAGAACTTCTTAATGACACCCGACTTGATGGACGCATGATATCTGCAGATATTTCTTATTATATTCGTTTTTCAAGGATGGATTTTGTATCCACAAAAGGAAATACCATCGGAGTTTTTATCAGGTTTCCAACTGAAAAAATATATTATCCACTGAAACCGACATCGGTCTATGGAGACACAAAAATCCCAACAGTGATTTATGTAATGGGGCATGTAACACCTGAACTTTACCCTGAGATTAAGACCATGGGTATTCGTTTAAGCCCGAAAACCAAAGAAAAACAGGTTAATTATTTTGTCGAAAGACATTACGATGTGCCTGATGAACTGTCGCTTTTCTTTAACCACAAAACAAGAATTGAAAACTTGAAATATACGAAAATCAAAATAGATACACCGTCAAAATATTTAACCAGAGATTTATGGATAAAAGATACTCCTCCCCTGAAGCTAAGAATTGTCGACTTTGTAACTAAATTTCCTTTTTGGTGCGGTCTGTTTTTCTTTATAGTCTGCTCGTGCCTGGCAAGCCTGCTTGCCGGAATTGTTTTGTTCAGAGATACTAATATTTCTAAAAGAAAGTTTGCTTTACTCGGGCTTTTCAATATCCTGACACTGTTCGGCTTTGGTACTGCGTCATATTTCCTGAGAACGAAAGAAGCCAGCAAAGAAGTTAAAGATTATATCTCAAAAAATGGGATCTCTGCATTTGAAAACCCAGCAAAAAAATATTATTTTACATTATCTGTTTTTGCATGCTTATCGATTTTGCTCTTCTTTTTAAGAGAATTTGAACTGTCTAATATTCTAGTGGCTTTTATTATACTCATCATGTTTCCAATAACCATATTGGCAATGTTAATGCTATTCTTCAAACTAAGCAGGGAAAATCTAAAAAAAGAGCATGAATCAAATCCAGATACAAACAAGGCATCTTATAATGTCATTGACATCAAAAAACTATTATTTTTGATTGTCTTTAACTTAAGCGTATTTCTTGGTACTCTGTTTTTAATAATCTTTGATTACAACAGATTATATGCTCTAGCAAAATTATCAGGATTCATGCTATATAAGGATGTATGGCTTGGTTATATTGTTAATCTACCCGTTTTTATATTGTGTATAATATCCTCCGGAATTATAATCTCTGTGCTACTCTTAACATTTTTAGACAAATTCTTTAAAAATAAGTTTGGAACAAAAGGATTTTATATTCTGCAAAAAGATGCGAGAAAATTCTGGTTTGTAGTGATGTTTACAATATTTTTCATGATTCTTACAGTAATATTTCAATTTTTATTGATAACAATTATTTAGTGGCAGAGGAGTCATATAGCTGGTGATAACCATGAACAACAATGATTTGGCAGACAAGATAGCCAAAGGAAAAATGAAGATGCATGAACTTGATTCATTAGTCTCAACAAAAGAGGCTGTTGAGATACGCCGGAGGGCAGTTGAAAGACTGACGGGTGCAAGCCTCAAAAACATTGGCAGTGGCATTGTTGATACAGATACTGCATGCAGGAAAAATATTGAAAACATGATTGGGGCAACACAGGTCCCGCTTGGGATTGCCGGGCCGCTTAAGGTCAATGGCGAGTGCGCAAAGGGGGAGTATTATGTCCCGCTTGCGACTACTGAGGGCGCACTTGTCGCTTCTGTGAACAGGGGATGCAGCGCTGCTACGAAATCCGGCGGTGTTCTGGTATATGCTGAGAACAAGGGGATGACAAGGGCGCCGGTATTTCGAACATCCGGGCTCAGGGAATCAAAGGAGTTTGTCTCGTGGGTAAAGAAGAATTTCTTGCGCATAAAAAAGGTTGCTGAAAGCACAACCAAGTACGGTAGGCTGACAGAAATCCAGCCGTGGATTGTTGGGAGGAATGTTTTTTTGAGGTTCGTGTTTGATACGAAAGATGCGATGGGCATGAACATGGCTGTAATCGCGTGCGATGCAGTAATAAGGGAACTTGTAGACAAGGAGACAAAAGTAAAATGCATCAGCCTTTCCGGGAATGTGTGCACAGACAAGAAGCCCTCAGCAATCAATTTCATTTCAGGAAGAGGAAAAAGCGTGCATGCAGAGGCAATAATAAAGAAGGAGATAATAGAGAAAGTGCTTAAAACAAGTGCAAAGCATATTTTTGAGGTGAACTACCGCAAAAACCTGCTTGGCTCGGCTGTTGCATCCAGCCTGGGGTTCAATGCCCATTACGGGAACATTGCAGCAGCTATATTTCTTGCGTGCGGGCAGGATATTGCGCATGTTACTGAAGCTGCCATGGGTGTCACTACATGCGAGATGCTTGGTGATGATTTGTATATCTCTGTCTACATACCGAATTTGAATGTCGGAACTGTCGGGGGCGGGACAGGTCTTGGGACACAGAAGGAGGCGCTTGAGATTCTTGGTGTGCAGGGAGCGTCAAAGAAGTCTGGTGAGAATGCGCACAAGTTTGCAGAGATTGTCGGCGCTGCTGTGCTTTGCGGCGAGCTGTCGCTTCTTTCTGCGTTTACGTCAAGGGATGTGGCGAAAGCGCATACTAGGCTTGGCAGGGGAAAATGAATTTTTCTATAGATATTGCCCCTACATTTTGTAAAATATTTGCAAATTTAGTAATTTGTAGGGGTAAAGAATGAGAAACATTATTCTATAATACTGTTTTACTAAGTTTCTTTAATAAATCATCCGCATATGAAAATCTTTCAGCATCTCTTTGAGCTAACATGCCTGCAAAAACTATTCCAGCGGGATTACTTTTTTCTGGATTAGGTGAACCATCTTCTCCTATAATACCAAATTGTTTTAGATACTTCAAATGTAACTCATTTGCATGAGAAGGAGAACCTAAGTATTTTTTAAGTTCTTCTATCTCTGGACATGACCCTGAATCTCCATGAATTGCTTCTATACCTACTAAATCTATACCTCCAACCTTACTGAAACGTTCTATTCTACCTAAATCTCTTTTATATTCTTCAAGAGTATATTCTCCCTTCTGATATTTTTGTCCCATTGATTCATAATAATTAACTATAGCTTCTGCTCCTGTTAAAGGCATTTGAATGTCTTCAGGAATTCCATATCCAGAGAAATCTCCGATAAGTCTTATTTCTTTTTCATGTATCTCTTTAATCTTTTTGCCTATAGGAGTATTGAGAATCACAGAAGCTCCTGCAAGTGCATACATTGCTTGCACTTCTTTATATTTTGCTTCTTCATCTAGTTCTGTGAATGCCTTGAATGGCGCTATACCTGGATTAGGTAAACCTGTAGTTGGCTCTGTCTGATCTTCCATCATTTACCACCTCATAAAGACATATGTTAATATATTCGATAAATAAACAAATGTAAATTTAAATATATATGCACGCTTCTAATGGCTGTTGGTGTGAGGAAAGCATCTGCAGTTTCGTTGTATATGAATTTTCATTTAATTCTCACATTTTGTGCTGTATTTCTGGAATAGACTGGTTTTTTAAAGTTTGAGCGTGTATTTATTTATGGCGACTATTGTTGTTTTGTGGCCATATAGATGGTTGAAGGTGGTTTTATGGCAAAAAGCTCAAAGATTTCAGGATTTTACAAGTTAAGTGTGCATGAGAGGCTTAAGGTTCTCCAGGAGCAGGCGGAGTTGAGTGATGAGGATATCGAGGTGCTTTCAAATACGGGCGCGCTTACTCTTGAGCAGGCTGACAGGATGATTGAGAATGTTGTCGGGACCACTGAGTATCCGCTTGGTGTTGCATGCAATTTTCTGGTTGACGGGAAAGAATATCTTGTTCCGATGGCGATTGAGGAGCCTTCTGTTGTGGCTGCTGCGTCTAACATGGCTAAGATTGCGCGCGTGAAGGGCGGGTTTTTTACGTCTGCGAGCGAGCCTGTT
>JAIWAJ010000113.1:0-5071 GCA_048634435.1 Methanosarcinales archaeon | reverse complement strand
CGCCTGTTTTTGTGAAGTGAGACCATTCAGGCGGGCTGATGTTTTCGTCTTTCTTTAGCTCTTTTGCTGTCTCTTCTATTAGTTTGTTGGGGTCTACATCGTATACTGTTGTCAATATATCACCTGTTTTACTTACAAGAATGAGGCTGTCACTCTAATAAAATGCAACTCTTATCTTCATGGCGCCGTTATATTGATTACAATGATAACTTTATATAGTTTTATGCGCTTCATGCATGTCAGCCGTATGCATATTCGTCAGTTTCTGATAAGGCGCCGGGCTCTGCTGTGATTTTCGGCTCCTCTTCTTCTTTTTTGAATGAAAAGAACAGTATGCCTGCTGAGGATATAAGATAAATGCCTATTAACACATATGAGAACATCCTGCCTGTTGATGAACTGTTGTCTGTGCATGATTTGTTTTTGCAGTTGTCTCCGCACTTTTTGCATTGGTCATCCAGGTTGTCGAGTGTTGTGTTTATTAATGATACTATGCCGAAGATAACGACGCCCATGATGATGACAAGTGCAATACCTATCACAGTTTTTCCTTGCATAATGATATTTTTGTCTGATATGATATATATATTTATTCCTTTGGCTTTGTATATTTGTATCTTTTCTTTTTGCCGCAGTTTTCGCATGTTATGAGAATGTGCTTTTCCTGGCTGTTGAGGCGGATTCTTGCGTTGGCGCCGTATACAAGGTAGGTTTTGCACTGCTTGCAGAATCTTTTTTTGTGTTTTTGGGGTATGGATACGTTGTATTTTGTGCTGATTTTTCGCGCGATTTGCACGTACCTGTCTGAGAGCTCCGGATGGTTGTGGTATTCTTTTTCTGCCTGCTCAAATAGTATGTCTATTCTTTCTTTTGCGATCTGGATATGTTCTGTTGGTTTTTTTCGCGTTCTTCTTTTTTTGAACTTTTTTTCTGTGTATGTCATCAATGAGAGTGTAGAAATCAAAATCTTAATAAAGTTTTGTTGTAAGAGTTTAATGATATAATATGCGGTAGTTGTCTAGTGGTATGATATTGCCTTGCCAAGGCAGTGGCCCGAGTTCAATTCTCGGCTACCGCATTCTTTTTTATAATGGCCTTTTGAAGCAGTCGCGGTTGTTTTTTCTTGCTTCCTCGTCTCTCTCTTCGACGCTTGCAAGCATGTCGGTCATTGCTGCTTTTTTGAATGTGTCTCTTGCCTTGTGGTCCATTATGCTTATGCCTTCTTTTGAGGCGTTCATTACAATCTCTACTTCTTCCTTCATTTATCTCCCCTCCAGCTAAGAATGTGTGCTGTTTTATAGGGCGCGGTAGTATATATATCTTTTTTAAGTTTTGGGTTCAAAAGGATAGGTGCGGGGTCATGGTGTAACGGCAGCATAGTAGGCTCCAGACAATGGCATTTTATGTTCCTGGAGCGCTGAGCGCGTTTAGTGCGCGATGATTTGCAATATGAGACCATACAGGCGGTTTTCCCATAAGTTTTGCTGTTGGGAGCAAACCTTCTGATCGGGGTTCGAATCCCTGTGACCCCATACCCTTTTAGGTTCATTTTCTTACTAATTCTGAGACAAGAATTGGTGAGGCTTTGGCACTTCGCATCAAAAACTGTCGGTTTATTGATGATGGTGTAGAAATCAAACTCAAAGGGAAGACAGGGATGCGCCAGATATTAGTTATAGGGTGCACATCACAAATGTCTATGCGGTTGCATAACAGATATAATGGCGCATAATCATTATATTTGAATACTTTGATTGATTTGATTATTTTGTATATGATGTATATTTTGTATATTTCTGGATGCAGTATGTGATTTGCAGTGTTTGTGTGATAAAATACAACAGATACACTTTTTGGACTTTTGTTACTTTGTTCCAATTATTACACAATACAATATTATTTAAAGATATGACACCATATATTGTTTAATGGAAGCGAAACTTGAACGATATAAGGATTATAAAGGTACCGGAATGTTGTTTTACAAAGAAGAAAAAATTGCGGATATTAGTAAGTTGATTTTTTCTTACCATAAACGCTGCGTAGGCAAGTATGATACGGGAATGTCAAATCATCCGAAAATAGACACATTAAAGGATTTTAATGGAGAAATCAAAGAAGGGGAGATGTTGCCAGATTTCTTACAAATACGTCGTTCCCGATATGAGCCGAGGACAAAATTTACTGAAACTCTTGACCCTAATCAACTTAGATTGGATATTGTTTTTATTCATAACAACAAAACAGAGAGTATAACACTAACAGTGCCAGACTTCCCGAACCTTACACATAAAATGTGCTCTGTAAACCTTAATAACGTCAAATTCAGCTGTAGTACCACTGAAAAAAATTAATGTATTCTTTTTCGTTATTGCAGTCTGCTTCAGAATCATGGTCGCATCTTACCACATTTTGTAAGCTGTATGGTCTTGATGATGGGGTAGATTTGCTGGAAAAACATTTACGGCAGTGTGCTGATTCTGACTGCAAAAAATGCCCTGATACAGTCAGAAAAATTGATGAATATTTTACAGGTATGGCAGAAGAATTGCAAAAAGAACTTGAAAAAAGGAGTTGTGATACAGGTTAAGCAGCAAATATATTCTCCTTTATGACATATCATAAATTCCTTTTTCCTATGATTTTACTACTGTTCCGCCTTTTTCGTTGATTTCTTTTGTTTTTTGTTTTATTTCTTCTTCTAGTTTGTTGTATTTGTCCCATGTCAGGAGCCAGACAAGGGCTATGGAATCGATAGCGTCTGCCTATATTTGTATGATTAATCAGTTCTTTTTGTTTAATGCGGATGAATAATCGCTAATTATTCATACTTCGAGACAGACGGTTACTCCAATTCCGAAGTAGGCCACTTTCAGGCGTCATAAGTTCTTCGTCAGTGGGGCACTCTTTCTGAACTATTTGATACATTGAATCAAAATCTGTTTCTGTTAAGGAATCCACTTTGCCCCATTGTCTGCGATTGACACCATACCACCACAGGGGGTTTTCAAGTTTAGCAGTGTAATTCAATTCCTGTTCTTCTGCATTTATGAGACGATCTTTAAGTTCATTAAAAGGAATATCATCTCCAAATTTTCCGAGAGATTTGCCAATATCAGGGTCAAAATATACAATGTCAAATAGTCCTTCGGGGTTATCGGTGCCTGTTTTATAAATAGTCACACATGTTTTATCCATGAAATCACCTGATTTAATATTTAGAATTAATCCAGGTTCTTTAAATATGCCGATTGTTCCACCAAAAGAATTAAACCAATCCCAGGAACTTCTTCAGCGCTAGATGTTTCGGGGGCTCGTAGGTTTTGCCTATTAAGCGCGCTGCGATTTTTTTGTATTCTATTGATGCTTTAGAATATGGCGTGTTGGCTACAACCGGGACTTTTTCGAAGATGCTTTTTTTTACGTTCATGTCTTCCGGCACGATTCCAATGACCGGTGCCTCGCACATGGTTTCAACATCATCCTGTGTCAGTTCCCATCCATTGTTTTTTACTCTTGTGATTATAACGCCGAATATGTTTTTTTTCATGTCTCTTGCCATCCGGGATATTTTTGCTGCATTGGCGACGGTTGGCATCTCCGGGTTTGTTATGATGATTATATCATCGCAGGCCTCTAAAACTGACTGTGCGTCTTTATCCATACCTGCAGGGGAGTCTACTATTACTGTTGAGTCTAATTTGTTCAGGGCAAGCCTCATATTGGATACGTCTGCATTCAGCAATTCCAGGTCTATGGATGAAGGGATGAATTTAAGGCCTGTCTGGTGCATGTAAATCGCGCGGCTTATGTCTATTTGCTCGTTGAGAACATCCTGGAGGTTGTTTGGAAACAAGTAGAGCCCAAGGTGTACGCCCATTGTGGATGCAGTTGTGTCTGCGTCTACGACGACGACATCATTGCCAAATTCATGGAGCGCAAGAGCAATGTTGAGTGATGATACTGTTTTACCTGTACCGCCTTTTCCTGAAACGACTCCTATTATCCTTGGCATAGAATCACTGTTATTATTAGACAGTGCGATAATATTAAATACTTTGTGGTAGTTACAAGGAGTTTGGGGGTATTATTCTATCGGCAGCTTTCTGATTGGGTTTATGGAGAACGGGGAGAGCAGTCATATTACTGTACATACTGTTTGTGATAGATGCCTGCAAACAGATAATATCCTCTTTAAGTAGTAAATTGCTGGAACATTTATAATAATATTCTTATAATATGTGTCTATGGATGAATTTATGGATGACCCAGAACTAAGGCAACTATGTGAGGAATTACGTGGTCCCCCACCAATAATTGTAGATGTCGATGATTCTTCTAAAGCGCTTATAGTTGGCTTAAACGAGATGGCTATCACAAACTCAGAAGATGATGTTCCGATTCTAGTGACATATGATTTAAAACCCGGTCATGTTGCATTTTTAGGGTATGAACCTGATGAAGAGATTGCTTTTTTAGGACATATTGATGGAAAAACTAATATTGAGAAGTCAGTGAAGGGATTGTATTCAGAATTGTCTTATTTGAAACAACCAGAGAAAAGAATAGACACATATAGTGGGTATATTATTGTTGGCGATGATGATGTGTCTAAAAGAGTGGAAGAGGCGATTGAAAATATTGAGGGATTTGAGCATGCATTATGTATGGTACTAAATAAACAACGATATACATATGCGGTTTCAATCGATGCCAGAACTGGCAAAATTGATCGGACACCACCGGAATACAGGTCATCAGTTCAAGAAAGAACCTATGAACCAGGCACTTTTGCAAGGATTGTATATAGTCCTGGGAATAAACCCAAACCAGATGATAATCTGATATTATAATAATAATTTCATTCTATCGGCAGGGTATGCAGGGGGAGTATTTTTAAGCGGATGCGGGCAAAGACTGCTTATGACAATGCAGGAGAAAATCGTTTCGCTTTCGGCGCACTCGTTTTTTGACAGGGAATCTTCCCGTGATTCAAAGGTTGTGAGGCTTTCGCACGCCAACCAGTATGATACGTGCGGTCCGGCTGCTAATACTGATCTTGGCGCAATAT